>DATJPH010000391.1:0-2369 GCA_035506475.1 Bacteroidota bacterium
CCAGTACACCGATGCGAACGTCAGGGTCAGGACGTACACCGCGAGCCCGGGCGCGCTCAGGAGCCGCAACCGCCGCGTGATCCGCGGATCGCCGGTCACGTCCTGGTGCCGCGACCAGGACCCGAGGCAGGTCGCCATCACGATCCAGAGAACAAAATACAGGAGTGCCCTCGCGGTGAAGAACGGGACGTTCAGGTATCCCCTCCAGAGCTGATCTCCCGCTCCGCTTGCGGGAGAAGCCCACGGGTAGAGGATCTCCACGCCGAGCAGGACAGGGACAAAGAGGAGCGCCATGACCGGGAGGGTCCTCATTCCCGCTTCGATGACCCTCTGTATCATGAATCCCCAGCCTCCCGAGACCATGTGGTGCAGCATGAGAAGTCCGAGGCATCCGAGCGTGAAATTCAGCCAGAAGATGTATGCAAAGAGGTACGACTCGAGCGCACCCTGCACCGAGGAGCGCGCGCCCCAGAGGAGCAGAGCGCCGCCGGCGACGGCTCCCAGGACTCCCAGAGCGCGCACCCTGTCGAGTCCCTTTCCGATCTCCGCGCCGATGGTCACCGGAGGCCCCCCCGCTGGAAATGCACCCTGTCCGAGTCCGGCAGTTCAGCCAGAGCGACGTTCTGACTCAGCTGGAGGGCGCGTATGTATGCAACGATTGCCCACCGGTCACGCACGGGGATGCTGGGCGCATAACTGTACATTCTCCCGAAGCCCGTGGTGATGACATCGAAATAGAATCCTTCCGGTTCGGACCGGACCGAGTCGGCAACAAGAGACGGCGGCCGGGGAAAACCGCGAAGGACGACCATGCCGCCTCCGTCCCCCGGGCGGCCGTGGCAGGGGGAACAAAATGTGTCGAACCTGTCGCGCCCACGGTCCAGAACGGCCCTGGTGACCGGGAACGGGAATCCCGCCCCGGGCTGGGATCCCACCTTCCCCGTCACCATGTACGAGCCGTTGTCGGCATGGCCCCGCGCCACGGTCCCTTCAGGTAGCGGCCGTGCCGAAGAGCCGTCGGCAAAGAACGGCGCCGCGGCGTAGGGCTTGAACTTCGGCTGATCGTACATGTCCAGGTGGCACCCCGGGGCGGCGGCCGACACGAGGACCAGACAGAGGACCCCGAAGGGCCCGGTCCGCATGCGGAATTCAGTGATCAACGACGTAGACTCCCTTCGGATGCAGGCGCTCAAGGAAACGCTCCGTCTCTTCCCTGTCGAACTGCGGATCAATTGCCTGGATGCAGAGAAAGAATTTGTCGCGCGTGGCATGCTCGAACTGCGCCACGTTAAACACCGGGTTGTAGGGCCTGGGGAAACCGTTCAGGAGGAGCATGCTGACGACCGCAGTCAGTCCGGCGCACAGGATCGTCAGCTCGAACGTGATCGGTATGAACGACGGCCAGCTGTTCAGGGGACGGCCGCCGACGTTGAGAGGGTAGGCGATCACCGCCGCGTAGTACTGCATGAAGAACCCCCCCGCACAGCCGATGATCCCCCCGATCAGCACAAGGAGGGGGATGCGCGTGGGGCGCACGCCGATCGCCGGCGCGAGACCCTCCACGGGGAACGGGGAATACGCGTCGATGTTCCTGTACCCGGCGGCGTGCGCGCTCCGGGCGGAATCGAGTATCTCGCCCGGCGTGTCAAACTCGGCCATCAGACCGTAAATGGGAGGCCCGTTCATGACTCCGCTCCTTCGGCCTGACTTTTCCCCGGCCACGGGACAAGCATCCGGAGCTCGAACATGGAGATCATCGGCATGAGGCGGATGAACAGGAACATCAGTGCCAGAAACAGCCCCACCGTGCCGGCAAGCGTAGCGATGTCCCAGAACGTGGGGTAGTACATCGCCCACGAGGAGGGGAGAAAATCGCGGTGCAGGCTCGTAATGATGATGACGTAACGCTCGAGCCACATCCCCACGTTGATGACGATCGATACGCAGAACAGGGGGAGCGGACTCCGCCTCACGCGCCTGATCCAGAGGAGCTGGGGAATCAGGATATTGCAGAGGATCAGGAGCCGGTACGCCGCGGCGTACGGGCCCGACATCCTGTTGAGGAGCATGTAGAGATCATATTTGTTCATGCTGAACCAGGCGAAGAACGTTTCCATCGCGTATCCGTACGCGACGATCAGCCCCGTGGCAAGCATGACCTTCGCCATGAGGTCGAGATGCCTGACCGTGATGAAATCTTCGAGACCGTACACCTTCCGGACAGGTATCACGAGCGAGAGGACCATCGCAAAGCCGGAATAGATCGCTCCCGCGACGAAGTAGGGCGGGAATATCGTCGTGTGCCACCCGGGGAGCATGCTGACGGCAAAATCGAAGCTGACGACGCTGTGAACGGAGACCACCAGGGG
>DATJPH010000392.1:0-6326 GCA_035506475.1 Bacteroidota bacterium
CCGAAGGTGAACACCACGACGAAGTTCCCGGCAAGATTCCGTCGGACGTGTCCGGCAAGCACATGGAGAAGCACGGAGAGACCGGCCCGGTTGTCGACGCCCAGCGCCGTGGTGCCGTCGCTTGTGATACGGGAATCAGTCAGGATGGGACGGACATGCGCGGTCGACCGCGGCGTGTCCATATGCGCCAGAAGCGCGACGGCCGGCCGTGACGCATCAAACGAAGGGGGGAAGCAGAGCAGGTTGCCGGTTTCCCCCCCGACGATCCGGCCAGTGTCGTCCTCCAGGATCCGGATGGGAAGCCCCGAAAGCCTCTCGCGAATGAACCGCACAACGGGTGCCTCATGGAGCGAGACTGCATCGACGGCAACAGATTCAAGGAAGAGCTCGACGAGTGGGGTAGGCATACCTGAAAAAAGGTTCCCATGTGGTAGGTGAGATGAGAAAACCTTCTCGCCGCGAATATACCCCGGGACGCGGTGAATGTCAAGTGGACGCCCGGGGGGGGATACTGATTTCACCTGTATTGCCGGAATGCGTCTGCCCGGCGGCGGAGATGCTCTTCCAGGGGGCGGCGCCGGGAACGCGGAGATAAGGGATGGGTCTCCAAAAATCTGACAATCAGGCCTATTTGGTCCTCTCCGCCGATGTCGACCTGCCGGTCTTCCACGACCTCCTTCAGTGGTCTTTCTTCGGTGCACGGCTTCTCCCCCCGAATTGTCTTTCGCCCTCAATTTCCGCCGTCAATCCCCTCCGGATGGGTCCGCTTGACTCCACGGCTTCCCTCCAGTACATTGCGCGGTCCGCATTCTGTCAAATGACACCCCGGGGGTCCCTCGATGAAATCAACGTCAATTGTGTTCATGCTGATCTCGGTCCTGTTCTGGTCAGCGTGTGCCCGGAAGAGTCCGAAGCAGGAGATACGCCCTCCCGCCGGGGTCCCCGGCACCGCCTCCCTGTCGGCGGACCAGATATCCTGGCTCTCGCGGGCCGGCCGGCATTCCAGGGAGGGGTGGGTCTATCTTCACTGCGAAGGATCGCCGGGCGCGAGAGGCTTCCAGCATGGCTACCTGATGGCCAACGAGATACGGGAGTCGCTCCGCATCACCCGTGCGGTGTGGGAGTACGAAAGCGGCATGACATGGGCCTGGCTTGTCGCACAGGCAGCACCGATGTTCACTCCCAGGATAGACGCAGAACTCCTCGAGGAGTTACAGGGCATCGCGGACGGGCTCGCGGCAGCGGGAGTGCAGACGTCGCTCGAGGAGATGATCACCTACAACGCTTACGTCGAGCTCTCCGGATACTGGTGGCCCGAGCAGAAGAAGAAGCTCGACCTCCGCTCACCCGGTACAAGGAAACAATCCTGCAGCAGCTTCATTGCCACCGGCCGGATGACGGCGGACGGCGGCATTGTCCTGGGCCACAACACCATGTGCTCGTACGTGGTTGCCGACCCGTACGTGGTCCTCGACATCGTCCCCGCAAAGGGACACCGCATCCTGATGCAGACGAGCCCCGGCTGGATCCACAGCGGGACAGACTTCTTCATCACGGACGGGGGCATCGTCGGCGCCGAAACGACGATAGGGAGCTTCAGCGGATTCGATGAATCGGGTGTGCCGGAATTTGTCCGCATGCGCAGGGCGTCTCAGGACGCCTCCTCGATCGACGGGTGGTGCGATATCATGCGAAAGGGGAATAACGGCGGATACGCGAATGCCTGGCTCGTAGGGGATATCAAGACCAACGAGATCGCCCGGCTCGAGCTCGGTTTGAAGTACGTCGGGTTTGAGAGGACCATGGACGGATACTACTGCGGCTCGAACGTGGCGGAGAACAGAGAGATCCTTCGCCTGGAGACCGACGAGCATGAAACAGACATCCGCGTGTCGGGGGTCGCACGCCGGGTGCGGTGGCACCAGCTTATGAAGCTGCACGAGGGGAAGATCACCGCGGGTCTGGCCGAAGAATTTGAGGCCGACCACTTTGACAGCTATCTCCGCAGGACTGCGCTCAGCTGGCGGGGCCTGTGTGCCCACGGGGACTGTGATTCACTTGACCCGGGGTTGCCGTTCGAGCCGGGCGGCACGGTGGACGCCAAAGTCGTTGATGCGACAATGGCCAGAAATATGTCGTTTGCCGCACGCTGGGGATCGGGGTGCGGAAGGCCGTTTCACGCAGAGGCGTTCCTCGCGGAACACCCCCAGTTCGATTGGATGAGGGGTCTCCTTAAAGACCGGGGATCATATCGCTGGGCTGTATTCACCGCAGGCGAGAAGTGAGCGATCTCCCGGCAGTCGCAGCGGGTGCGATCAGAGATCTCCGGCCATCGCGACGATCCGGGCCCACAATTCGTCTCCTCTGACACTATTGGTCAGGATGACGAGGCCGCTTCCGCGCGTGGGTGAGAACTGGCAGAAGCTCCGGAACCCGGACCTGTTTGAACCGCTGTGGTGGATAATATCCCCTTCCCCCGTGGTGTTCACTGACCAACCAAGCCCCCAGTATACCGCGTCGCCCCTCGCCCGCCCGGGCCGGCCGACGGGCATCCGGGAATCGACTGCGACGATATGCGAGAGCATGGCCCCTACCGAAGCGGCAGTGACTGATGCGGGCGAGGATCTGTCGGTTTTCAGGATTTCAACGAGAAAAGCCGCGTACTCCCTCGCATTCGTATAGAGTGTGTAGGCGGCGTTTGCGTGCGTGTACGCCGTCTTCGCCAGGAACGACCCGCCGGCGGTGTGCCCCGCGGCGATCAGGCTGTCCGCGTTTTTTGTCCAGACGTAGCTGGTCCGGCGCATTCCCAGGGGATCGAAAAGCGTCCTCCTCGCGAGCACAGCGATAGGCTGGCCCGTAATCCTCTCCACGGCCCGCTGAAGATAGTAGATACCCTCCCCTGAGTAACTGAATCGTGACCCCGGCCGGAAGTACACCGGGAGCGGGCCGCCCCTTTCTTCTTCGCCTTTCCGCCAGTTCGGCAAGCCCGCCGTGTGCGACAGGACCATGCGGGCTGTAATCAGGGCCCGCGCCGGTTGAAGAGGAAGCGTGCGTTCATGCAGATATTCCGACAACGGCCGGTCAAGATCGATGGTCCCCTCGTCGGCGAGTTTCATCACGGTGTAGGCGAACACCGGCTTCGTCATGGACGCGGCCTCAAAAAGGGTCTCGCGTGTCACAGGCGTGCCCCGGCGAACATCAGCGACACCGTACTCACCTGACCAGACGATCCCCCTGTTCTCGATCACGGCAATGGACACACCGGGGACATGAAGTTCCTTCATCAGTGCCGGGACCAGGCTGTCGATCGCTGAAACCTCCGCACGCCAATCCCGGACACGTGAACTCCAGAGCGTATCGATGCCGCCGAGGGCCATGTCTGCAGCCCACCGCACGTCCTCATCTCTGTCATGAAGGCACTCGACAAGAGCCGGCACCGCTTCACGGGCGCCTGTCCCCAGGCTCCCGAGCGCTATCGCGGCCGACCAGCGCACGTTGTCATCAGTGTCGCGCAGGGCCCCGGTGAGCGCGGAGACCGCTCCGCCGGCGGCAGATCCGATCTTCCCGAGCGCGATTGCAGCACCCCAGCGGACGTTTGTCTCTCCGTCCCTCAATGCCGCAATCAGGCGGGGGACCCCTGCCGCTCCGATCCTGCCGAGCGCATCTGCCGCCATCCCGCTGACGAACGGATCCCTGTCCGCAAGCAGATCGACAAGTGCAGGGACTGCCGCTACCGCCCCGCGTCCCATTCTCCCGAGATCGTCCGCGGCGCTTTCCCGCACGGCAGCATCGCTGTCTGCCAGCGCCCTGACACAGGAGGATATCTCCGCCTGGTGTCCCCTTCCGGGCTGACACAGGGCGCCGGAGACCAACGTCAGGAGAGCAACCGGCAGGACTGCCGAAGCACGGAGAACTTGCATGTTCATTCCAGGTCCTTCCGAGGCTGAAAGGAGAGTGTCGTACAGCGGGCAAGGTCCCTGAATCCCGGTTCGAATGCGAAGAGGATCGGCAACCCCCCCGTGTGTATGAACACAGTGGGAATTCCAGGATCGAGGATGCGGCGGCGCGCCAGGTCCAGCAATCCCGCCATTGATTTCCCGGTGTAGACCGGGTCAAGAAGTATCCCCTCAAGCCGCGCGCAGGAGAGTATCGCGTCCTTCCCGGATTCCGTCTGCACCCCGTATTCGTGATGGTAACAGTCGTACGACTCGACAGACGATTCCCCCAGCGAAACCTCGCATTGAAGAAGTTGTGCGCTCTCCCTGACGATCTCGACTGTCCGCCGGGCTATCTCCGCCGATGTCCGGGAGACGCTGATGCCGATGACCCTGGCCTCGGGCATGTACAGCCGTGCGCCGAGAATCGCTCCCGCCAGCGTCCCGCATGAGCCCACCGCCATCACAATCTGCGAAGCACCGGGTCCCAACTGGCCGGCAAGCTCCTTCATCGCCCGGACGTATCCCAGTGCGCCCAATCCCGTTGAGCCTCCCACCGGGATGGTGCTCACTCTGCGCCCCTCCCGGCGCAGACTGTCCGCCCACTCATCCATTGCGGAGGCAAGGTGGTCGTTCCGGTCGTCGTCCTTCAGATAACGAATCTCCGCACCAAAGAGGACATCGAGGAGGAGATTTCCCTGATACGCAACGGGCCCGGGTCCGCCCAGAACGATTTTGGCGTCCAGACCTGTCCGTCTGGCTGCCGCAGCGGTCATGACCGCGTGATTAGATTGTGCGCCTCCGACCGTGAGGACGACATCGGACCCCTCCTTGAGAATCGGGGCAAAGTCATACTCGAGCTTCCTTGCCTTGTTCCCTCCCATGGCGAGACCCGTCTGGTCGTCCCGTTTGACAAGGAGCCTGGTGAACCCGATCGTCCGTGAAAGGCGGGGGACCTCCTGAAGGGGCGTTGGAAGGTCAGCCAGCAGGACGCGGGGAATCCGGCTGAGGCAATCGTCCGGGGATGGTGCGGGATCGTCGCTGGTGATCATGACGGATGAAGGTACCTCCTTCTCCACCGACTTTCAAGCGATCGATTATACCCGGCCCACTTGACATGCAAGTAAATTATTGCATATATTCGCTTCATGAACCTGGACAAGGTCTTCAAGGCGCTGGCAAACCCGACCCGGAGGCGGCTCCTGGATTCCCTCCGTGCGCGCAACGGTGAAACCCTCGGGAGTCTCTGCGTTGACCTGGATATGAGCCGGCAGGCGGTCACACAGCACCTCAGGTGCCTGGAGGAAGCCAACCTCGTCTCGACGATACGGAGCGGGCGCGAAAAGCTGCATTATCTCAATCCCGTCCCGCTCCAGGAGATTTACAACCGCTGGATAGAAAAATACGAGCACAACCAGATTCAATTCCTCAGTGATCTCAAAAAACTCGCGGAGGGAGACTGATATGGAGAAACCGCAGTTCGTCTATGTCATGTATGTCGCAACAACGGCGGAGAAGCTCTGGAACGCCCTCCTGGATGCAAAGATGACCGCAATGTACTGGCAGCACGAGAATGTCTCCGACTGGAAACCCGGGTCACGATGGGAACACCGGGAGGCCAACAGCGGGCGAAAACTCAAGCTCGTGGGGAAGGTCGTCGAGAGCAAGCCGCCGCACCGGCTGGTCCTGACATGGGCTGACCCCTCGGATGAGGCGCACACGGAGAAGCACTCACGGGTCACGTTTGAGATCGAATCCCTCAGGGGTGTCGTTCGATTGACCGTGACGCACGACCTCCTCGAGCCGGGGTCAGACATGCTTGAAGGGATCAGGGACGGGTGGCCCAAAGTCCTCTCGAGCCTGAAATCCCTCCTGGAATCGGGAACACCGCTTCCACAATTGTGGTGAGTACTCTCAAGGCTGCTCAACGGAGGGGCGATCATGGCGGGAAACGGGAGCATCCTGAAGGCATTCTACAGCGCGGTGAAGAAGGGGAAACTTGCGGAGGCCAAGACGCATCTCGACGACAGGCTCGTCTTCGTCGGGATTTTCGAGACGTACAGGAGCGCAGATCAGTATCTTCAAGCCCTCGGGGGGACTACTTGATGACAAGGAGCCGCCTGGTTTCCCTGTACGATCCCGCACTCAACTGGTAGAAATAGACTCCACCTGCAAGCCACCGGGCGTCGAACTGCACGGCATGGGTACCGGGATCCGTTTCGGCATCGAGAAGAGTCGCCACCCGCTGGCCGAGTACATTAAAGACAACAAGCCTGACATACGATCGGCGGACAAGGACAAATCGTATCGTCGTTGATGGATTGAAAGGATTCGGATAGTTTTGCTCAAGCCTCGCGCCGCGGGGAGGCACGGAAAGCCGGTCCACTCCGT
>DATJPH010000393.1:0-8239 GCA_035506475.1 Bacteroidota bacterium
GTTTGTGAAGAGGATCGCGTCCCTGTCGCAGGTCTGCAGCATGTTGTACGAGAGGTCCCACGGAACCCAGTTCTTCGAGCGGTCATGGGTGTGGTAGTTCGCCATCAGCATCTTCACGGGGACGAACAGGAGCGCCAGGAAGAGCGTGAGCAGGACCGCCGGGCGGAGGATCTTCTGGTCCGTGAACTTCTCCGCAAGCAGGTCGAGGATCCCCCTCACACCCAGCGCGATCCAGACGGCGAACAGGGAGAACGCCCCCGGGTAGAAGTAGTCGCGCTCGCGCGGCTGCGACTCCTGCTGGTTCTGGTAAAAGGCGATAAGGTACCCCATCACGACGAAGAGCATCAGGAAGACCGACGCCATCTTCCAGTCGTTGCGGAAATGGAAATAGAGCCCGGCAAGCCCCAGGAGGAACGGGATGCCGTAGAGCACCTTGATGTCGACGCCCGAGTCCTGCGCCTCGCCCACCCTGCCGATGTAATTCCAGGCAAGGTACCTGTTGAACATGTGGTTCATCTGGTAGCGCCAGAAGAAATCCAGGTCCGACGTGTACGACGTGTAGATCGCCTGCTGGTGCCCCTCCTGCGACCACCGTCTCTTGAAAATCGGGAAATCGCCGTACTGTTCCCGGTCGAGGTACGTAATGAGGCCCGAAAACGTCTTCGGCGCATTTTCGTTCATCGGGGTGTCTTTCCCGGAACGGATCAGGATCATCGTGTAGGTGGTGAACCCCGCAGTGGCCAGCATGATCCCCAGGACGGCGGTGTGCAGCATTGTCATCTTCTCGGTGGCGAGCCAGCGCGCGATGATCCCGAAGGCGACAAGCAGCGCGACAAGGACGAGGAGCCCCCCCCCGATATTGTCCCCGGCGATCGTCCGCAGGAGCCCCGGGAGCATCTTGATCACACCGGGATAGATCACGGCAACGGCGACGCCTCCCGCGACGACGGGGAAATAGAACGAGCTCGTGTTGAAGACCTTCTTCCAGAAGACGCCGACAACGAGGAGGCTCGGCAGGAACATCCAGAGCTTGAACTTCGTGTCAAAGGCGTGGGAATCCTCGAGCGAGGGGGTCGCACGGCCCGACTGATTGGCCCAGAGGGCCGCGGCGATGATCAGCAGGAGCGCGACGTGTCCCAGGAACACGTACGCCGACTTGCGGCAGAATTCGGTGTCCGTCACGTACTTTCTGAAGACGATGACCATGACGACCGCGAAGATCGCGGGGACGCTCATCAGGTGGACGCCCGCCGCCAGCCCCGTCAGGAAGACGATGAGGAGTATGAACTTTCCGTTGTGCGGACTCTCCGCCTGCTCGTTCCAGGAGAGCATGAGCCAGACGACGAGAAAATAGAGGAGCGTGGCCGCCGCAAAATAGTTCGCCTCGACGGCGCTGAACCAGAACGAATCGCTGAACGAATACGCCAGGGCGCCGATGGCGGCGGCCCCGAACGTCCCGATGGCATCCAGGGGCGTCTGCGGGTCGTGCCCCTTGTAGTTGCGGATGAGTTTCACCGCGACGAGATACAGGAGGAGCACGGAGAGGGCGCTGGCAACGACGCTGATCAGGTTCATCCTGAGCCCGATGTCCCCCGGAACCGGGAGCATGAAGAAGACCCTGCCGACGAGCGAGAAGAGCGGCCCGCCCGGGGGATGGGGGACTTCAAGCATATACGCCGCGGCCGAAAGCTCTCCCGGGTCCCAGAACGGAACGGACGGCTGGACCGTCAGGAGGAACTGCGTGAGCGAAATGGCAAAGACGACGGCCGCAGTGATTCTATGAACGACTCTGTTCTGCATGGGGCAATACCTTCGAAAGGCTGTGGATGCAAGAATTAGAATATACGAAGCCAGGATCAAAGAGGAAAGGGGTTCCCCCCCGTTCGGCCGGGGAGTACCCACCCGAACGGCTGATGCGCGGGAGGTGAAGAGTGTCGTATACTTGGGAAAAAGAGGGGCACAATGGAATCTTCACTTGCTGCATTTTCGAACGAACTCGCCGCACTTGTCGAGCGCGCCGCCGGGTCCGTTGTCGCCGTCAACGGGCGGAGGCGCTCCCATTCGAGCGGCGTCCACCTGCGCGAGGACCTGATCGTCACGGCCGAGCACACGCTCCGCAGGGACGAGGATATCACCGTCACGGCCCCGGGGGGGAGACAGGCGGAGGCGACGCTCCTGGGACGCGATCCCGGGACAGACATCGCCCTGCTCAGGGCGCAGGGGCTCGGTCTCCCCGCCTCACCGCTCGGGCCCGGAGCGTCGCCCCGCGTGGGAGATCTTACGCTTGTCGTCGGCCGTTCACCCAACAGCGGCCCCAATGCAAGCCTCGGGATCATCAGCGCGGTCTCCGGGCCGTGGCGCACCTGGCGCGGCGGGGCGCTCGACGCCTACATTAGGCTCGGAGCGCCGGTGTTCGCCGGTTCCTCGGGCGGGGCGGTCGTCGATATTGCCGGGCAGGTTACCGGCATCGCCTCGAGCGCGCTCTCCCGCGTCGCCGGGCTTTCGGTCCCCGCATCGACCGTGTCACGGGTCGTCGAAGAGATACTGGCCGGAGGGGGCGCGCCCCGGGCGTACCTGGGCGTCGCGCTCCAGGTTGTCCCGATGCCCGCCGCGTTCCGGGAGCGCCTGGCGATCGGCAACACGCACGGCATCATGGTCCTGGACGTCGAACAGGGGGGGCCGGCAGAGCGGGGCGGAATTCTGGTGGGAGATATCGTGTTTGCAGTCGAGGGAACCGAGGTGACGTCGATAGAAGAGGTCCAGACATTGATCGGCCGGCGCGCGAAGGGGGCTCCCGTCGCACTCAGGGCCGTCCGGGGGGGCGAGTTGAAAGATCTCTCCGTGACACCCGGGGAGCGTCCGCGGGAGAAACGATCATGACATACCCTCCGGGTTTCGGAGTCCTTGTGGAGCACCTGCGCCGCGCCACGGTCCTTGTCGGCGACGGAGGGAGGTCCGGCGCCGGCTCGGGGGTGATCATCGGGCCTTCGGGAACGATCGCCACAAACGCGCACGTCGTCCGCGCTCCGCGCACCACCGTGCAGCTGTTCGACGGGACGACGCATGAAGCCGTCCTGAAGGCACACGACAGCGCGCGAGACCTCGCGCTCCTCTCGATCGGCGGGGAACATCTCCACGCGATCGCCATGGGGAATTCGCGAGCGGCCGCCCCCGGGGCGTTCGTCGTCGCCGTCGGCAATCCCTTCGGGTTCATCGGCGCCGTCACCGTCGGGCGCCTCAGGGGGATGGGGCGGGTGCGCGGACTCGGGACGACGGAGTGGATACAGAGCGACCTGAGGCTTGCGCCGGGGAACTCGGGCGGGCCTCTGGCAAACTCCGCCGGGGAGCTCATCGGGATCAACGCCATGATCGCCGGCGGGACGGCGCTCGCGGTCCCCGTGGAATCGCTCGCACGGTTCGCCTCGGAGCGGGAGTCGCGCGAAACGCTCGGCGTCGCCCTCCGGAACGTGAATGTCCGGATCGGTCATGAGGTGAAACCGGGACTCCTCGTGACGGAGATCGCCGCCGGGAGCGCCGCAGAGGCGGCCTCGCTCCTGCCGGGAGACATCGTGATCGGCGCAGGGGGAGCTCCGCTCGGTTCACCGGAGGAACTCCTGAAGCTCCTCGAAGGGCACCAGGAGCGTGTCATCAGGCTGCAGTTCCTGAGGGGAGACAGGTCCACAGTCCGTACGACGTCGGTCCTCCTGGGAACCTCACGAAGCAGGGCGGCATGACACGAGTCTTCATACGGGCTCTCTCGCCTCTCTCGGCCGCGAGGCTGGAACAGATGGTCGGCGCGGGGGGGGAATTCGCAGTCGTGGAAGAGGAAACCCCCGGGGAGGAGAGCTCACCCGACGTCATCCTCGTCGAGGCCGGTCAGTCGGACGAACACCCCGGGGATACGGTGCTGGAGGTCTCCGGCCTCGGGGCGGCTGTCGTCGTCCTCGCAGACGACGCGCCGGCGTTCCTGACGGAAGAGGCGATTCTCTCAGGGGTCCGCGGGGTGCTCCCGCGGAGCGTCAGCCAGGAGGAGCTTGGGGCCGCGCTGCGCGCCGCGGCCGCAGGGCTCCTCGTCGTTCACCCCGACGACGCCGGTTCCTTCTTCCCGGGCCGCCCCGGCGCGGACGGCTCGGGAGCCAACGGCGAGCCGCTCACGCCCCGCGAGGGGGAGGTCCTCCGCGCGATGGCCGACGGCCTCTCGAACAAGGAGATCGCCGCGCGGCTTGCGATCTCAGAACACACGGCGAAGTTCCACGTCGGCTCGGTCATGGGGAAGCTCGGTGCGGCAAGCCGCACCGAGGCCGTGATGATCGCCGTGCGGAGGGGACTCGTGATGGTGTAGCTACACCCCCCTGAAAATCGTCTCCTCCCTCTCAAACCACTTCGCGCATCCAAACAGGCTGGCAGCGGCAAGCAGAAAGAGCGACGCGTACGTTTCGACGAGGAGCCCCGGCTTTATCGTCCCCGCGATGATCTCCTTCGTTGCAAGCGACACGTTCAGCACGGGGATGAGCGCGGTCACGGGATCCAGCGCGATGCCGGGGAACATCCCGATAAGCACCGGAAGTATGACGACGATCGTCATCGGGCTGATCATGCTCTGCGCCTCCTTGTAGGATTTCGCGAATATCGACATGGACAGGAGCGCCGCCGCGAAGAAGACCGTCAGGGGGAGAAGCAGCGAGAGCACAAGGAGCACGGTCTGGACGTCGAGGATCGCCATGACCGCATTGAGCGCCTCCGGGGGGATGTCGGAGATGCGCCGCACGGCGACGAACGTCCCGAGAATGGAGATGACCGCGCTCATGAGGCTCGTCAGGACCACGACGGCGAACTTCCCCATGAGGATCTGGAACCTGCTCACGGGTGCGGTCAGGAGGGTCTCCATCGTCCCCCGCTCCTTTTCCCCGGCCGCAAGGTCGATCGCCGGGTACATCGCCCCCATGAAGCAGAATATGACGAACAGGTAAGGGATCATCCCCCCCACCGTCTTGCCGATCCGCTCCTTCATCGATGCGACGTCGTGCTCCTCGATCGTCACCGGTTTGACGATCCCGGCGTCGAGATTCAGCCGCGCAAAGCGCGCGGTGACGATCTGTTTCTCGAATGCCCCGATCACGTCCGAAAGCCGCCGTTTGACCATGTCGAAGTCGTCCGACGACTTGTAGAAGAGCCTGATGGTCCCGCTTTTCATGGCGTTCACCTGGTCGTCGAAATCCCCGGCGACGACGACCCCCGCATCGATGCTGTCGCGGCCGATCATGGCCTCCATGCTGTCGGCCGGGATCCCGTCGATGATGCGGAGATCGGCCCTCCCGGTGAGCGCGCCGACGAGCCCCGCGGCGTTGCCGCGCGCCACCAGGGCGACCCGGAGGACCTTGTCCTGCGCCTTCTTCATCGACGACATCTGTATGTTCGTCACAATGATCATCATCGCCGGCACCAGGAGGAGCGGGAAGACGATCATCATGAATATCGTCCGCCTGTCGCGGAACGTGTCGGTGAGCTCTTTCCTGAATATCGTTATGAAGTGGTTCATGTCAGGCCGCCTCCACCAGACGCACAAACTCGTCTTCGACCGACCGGGTCTGCATCTGCGTCTCGAATTCCTTGTATGTCCCGTTGAAGATCAGCGTCCCCCGGTGGATGATCGCCAGGTCGTCGCTGAGGAGGCTCACCTCCCCCATCCGGTGGGTGGAGAATATCACCGTCTTGTTCTCCTCCCTGCACTGCTTGATGAGCTGTATGATGGCACGGGAGGTGACGACATCGAGCGCCGCGGTCGGTTCGTCGAACACCACGACGTCGGGGTTATGGATGATCGTCCTTGCGAGAGACACCTTCTGCTTCATCCCGCTCGAGAGCTTGCCGATCCTCCTCCCGGCGAACTCGTGAATGCCAAGGAGCGTGTAGATCTGGTCCCGCCGCCGCGCGTACGTCGCGGCGTCCATCCCGTAGAGGTCAGCATAGTATTTGATCATCTCATCCGGGGTAAGCCTGGCGTACAGCCCGGTATTCCCGGTGAGAAACCCGATTCTCTTCCTCACCTCGACCGGCTCTTTGACCACGTCAATCCCGGCAACAGTGATGGTCCCGCTGCTCGGCTTGAGCATCGTCGCGATCATCCGGAGCATCGTCGTTTTCCCCGCGCCGTTGGGGCCCAGGAGCGTGAATATACGCCCCGGCCTGCATGTGAAACTGACTTCCCTCACGGCGTCGATATGCTTCCCCTTGAATTCAGGTCCCATCTCCCGCCTCTGCTGACGGGAGACTGAGAACGTCTTTGTGATCTTCTCAACCTCGATCATTCTTTCCCCTTTCACGGTAAATGTGCCTGACCGTATACTCGATGGCCTCCTTATACGGGAACCGTTTCAGCGCGTTGCGATAGATTCCCTGAGTGTAATGTTTGTAACCGTATGACGCAATTCCATTGAATTCATCCTTGACAAATGTAAGCATTTTGTTTACCGTTTATCTGTCATTCTCTCCTATTCCCATCTCGAAAGGGGCAACAGCTATCCCGGATTGCTACAAGTTGTAATGCAGGACCAGGTCCCGGGACGTACGCTGTGTGCCTCCACTCGCCAGCCAACCTCAAGCGGAGCAAGCACTCGTGTTCTTCCCGGCGGCAATCCAGAACAACCGGGGGGGGAACGGCATGGATCGAAGAGAATTCCTTTCTATTCTCGGCGTCGGAGGAGTTGCGGCGGCGTGCAGCTACTGTCTCGCCGGCTGCACAAACCCGAATGCCGGCTCAAACATCATGGCGCCGACGAACGTCGACTTCACGCTTGACCTCACAAACCCGGCTTATGCAGCCCTCAGAAATGTCGGCGGGTACGTCTACAACGCCGGCATCATCGTCGCCCACGCATCGACCGGTTACGTTGCCGTCAGCTACGCCTGCACACACCAGGGGACCACGGTCATATTTGACGCAAGCACAAGTACATTCTTCTGTCCCGCACACGGCTCCCGTTTTGCACTGAGCGGGGGGGTGATCAACGGCCCGGCGGGGAGTCCCCTCGGATCCTACAAAACCACGCTCACCGGCAATTCCCTCAGAGTGTATTCATAACACGAGGGGCCGTAAGCGGGCCTCGCGCCGCGCACGGCAGCGCAACGGCACGGATACATCCACAACACCAGGAAACACGTATCATGAAGGCCCTCTGCACACTCCTCCTCGTCTGCGTCAGCTGGGGCCACCAGGCGATGGCCGACGGCGACACCTCCGGATATCAGGAGATATCGATGTACAGCCTGGGAGACTTCCAGAAGAGCTGGGGGACGTCGGACTTTCTCATGCCGGCAATGTCGGAGGCCGACTCGACTCCGGCAGTGACGGCATCGCCCCGTTCGACAGCACGGCTCCTCCCTGACAACATGAGCCTCATGGAACGGGGCCTCTGGGGTGAAAACGGGTTCCTCCGCTCGATCGGCATCGCCGGGGAGCTTACACCCGAATCACGGAAGAGCGAACTCTCGGCGCGGCGGACGATGCTGACAATGCACCAGATCGGCGGGTTCGTGACGCTCGGGCTGATGGGTGCGACGCTCTGGTACGGACAGAAGACCCTGAACGACTCGAATCTCCCCGCGCAGGACCGGGTCGATCAAAACAACCACAACAAGTGGGTCACGTACACAATCATCTCCTACGGGCTCACCGGTCTCCTGGCGATCCTCTCCCCCCCACCGCTCATCCGCCGGAACGAGACGAGCACCACGACGATACACAAGACGCTTGCATGGATTCACGTCGCGGGAATGATCCTGACGCCGATCGTCGGGAGCATGGTGAGAAAACGCTCGGGGCGGTTCACGTATATCGACCTTCCGTCCGCCCGGTTCCACCAGATATCGGCATACGCCACCACGGGGGTGTTCGCCGCCTCGTTGATCGTGATTACATTCTAGGGGGAATTCATGAAGACACTCCTGGCCACATCGACCCTTCCCGTCATTCTGCTCGTTATTCTGCTCGCCGTGCCCGGCGTCGTGCCCGCCCACGCGCAGGTGAAGCACCTCAAACAGAAGAAAGACGAATCTTCGATGACGTATAGAATGGTTCACCCGCTCCATAAGATAGAGGCGACAAGCAAGGATGTCAACTACGACCTGGAGGCAGATCCGGGGACGAAAGAACTCAAGAAGGTCTCGGGACAGGTGGACGTGACAACGTTTGACAGCGGGAACTCCAACCGGGACTCCCACGCCATGGAGGTGATCGACG
>DATJPH010000394.1:0-11909 GCA_035506475.1 Bacteroidota bacterium
TCATGGCGGAAACGCTGGCGGACGGGTTTGCCGCTGAGTTCCTGGAGGGGGAATTCACGGCCACGTTTGATCTGAACGGGGAGGAGATCACGGCGAGTATCTCCCGCCGTGCGCGGCATTAACTGAATTTCCATAGGAGACCAGACGGCAATGGCGACAAAAAAGGGTTCGAAGGCGGCGGTCAAGAGCACCGTGCAGATCATGAAGGAGAAGGCCGCTGCGCGGGCCAGGCAGAACAAGAAGGCGACCGCCAATCTGAAAAAAGCGGTGGCGGCGAGGGCGGAAAAGAGCCCGGCGAAAAAGGGTTCGTCCGCCCGGCTGATCGCCCAGGTCGCCGCGGCGCCGAAGGCCTACTCTCCCGAAGAGCTGAAGCATTTCCGGGAAGTGATCCTCTCGAAGCGGAAAGAGACCATCGAAGAGCTCGATTCCCTGAAAGAGAGCATGATGGATGTGACGACGGGGGAGTACATCAGCGAAAGCTCGAACTACTCCCTCCACATGGAGCAGGGGACCGACGCCATGGAGAGGGAGAAGACGTTCCTCTTTGCCTCCCGCGGGAGCAAGTTCGTCAACCAGCTCGATGACGCGCTGGCGCGGATCGATGCGAAAACGTACGGCGTCTGCAAGACCTGCGGCCTGCTGGTTCCCAAAGAGCGGCTCGAGGCTGTCCCGACGGCGCAGACGTGCGCCGAGTACAAGAATACCGGGCTCCCCTGCGAAAAGGGGAGGATCGCCCTGGCGAAAAAGAAGGCGGGGAAATAGCGCGTGAGGGTGCTCATCGTTACATTCGTCATCGTGATAAGCGACCAGCTCGCCAAATTGTTTGTCAAGGGGGTCTCCCTCCCGGCGCTCGGGATCTCGCTCACCGGGGTGCCGTACGGATCAAGCCGGCCTCTCCTGGGGAATTTTCTCAGGCTCACGTATATCGAGAATCCGGGGATGGCGTTCGGCATTGACATCGGCGGCAAGCTCTTCTTCTCGCTGTTCTCCATCGTTGCAAGCGCCGCCATCGTCGCCTACATGTACCACGCGCGGAGGGAATCATTCGGGTTCCGCCTTTCCCTGGCGATGATCCTCGGGGGCGCCCTGGGCAACCTGATCGACCGCGTTTTCTACGGCGTTGCCTTCGGCGACGCGCCCCTGTTCTACGGGAAGGTGGTCGACTTTCTCGACATGAACTTCTTCGATATCAATATTTTCGGATACCAGCTGACGCGGTGGCCGGTGTTCAACATCGCCGATGCCTCCGTCACGCTCGGTGTGCTCCTCCTCCTGTTTTTCCACAGGTCTGCCGGCGTTGTCGAACGGGCGGCGGCCGGTCCCCCGTATGTCCCGGGGCCGGCGGAAGAGGCCGCCGGGCGCGGGTCCCAGACGCAGAAGTAACGACCCTACTGAATGGCGCGCACCGCGGGGCGCATCACCTCTCCTATGCCACACGTCGTCGAGTTGATCGTTCCTCCCGGGAAGAAAAAAGAGCGTCTGGATGTCTACATCACCGGTCACGTCGAGAACGCGACGAGAAACAAGGTCCAGCAGGCGATCCGGGGGGGCACCGTTCTTGTGAACGGCGACAGGGTCCGGCCGAGCTACACGGTCATGCCGGACGACGTCATACAGATCACGCTCCCCAGGCCGCCTCCTGCCGACGCGCTCCCGGAAAATATCCCGGTCGAGATTCTCTTCGAAGACGACGACCTCATCGTCGTGAACAAGCCCGCCGGGATGGTCACGCACCCGGCGTACGGCAACTACACGGGGACGCTCGTCAATGCGCTCCTCTACCACTGCGGCACGCTCGGCGCGGGGGGAGATCCTGTCCGCCCGGGGATCGTCCACCGCCTCGACAAGGACACGTCCGGCGTGATGGTGGTCGCCAAAAACGAGACCGCGCACGCGAAGCTGGCGGTCCAGTTTGCCCGCAGGACGATCCGGCGAGAGTACAACGCGGTCGTCTGGGGCCGGTTCAGGGGATCCACCGGGCTTATCGAGGCCGGGCTCGGGCGGAGCAAATCCGACAGGAAGAAAATGGCCGTCGTCGACGGCGGGAAATCCGCCGCCACAGAATACACGGTGCTCGAACAGTTCGCGTACCTCGCCCTCCTCCGCCTGAAGCTTCGCACGGGGAGGACGCACCAGATACGCGTCCACCTGGCGCACATCAACCACCCCGTGTTCGGGGATCCGACGTACAACGGGAGGCACATCGTCTGGGGCGGCGGCGGGGGGGGGCAGAAGGCCCAGGTCCAGCGGCTCCTTGCGCTCATGCCGCGGCAGGCCCTCCATGCGAAAACGCTCGGATTTCTCCATCCGGCAACGCGCCGGGAGATGTACTTCGAGACCGCGCTCCCGGAGGACATGGCGGCGCTCCTTGCGGTACTCGAATCCGCCCCCTCCCCGGCCTGAACCCCCGGAAGGGCGGGATTTCGCGGATTTCTCCGTCTGTGACTGGAGGCACTTTTCTTCATCCCGGACATCAGTTCCTTTCGGCCTGCGGCTCAGCACGCGCACAGGTCACCACCAATACAATAAAGGAGGAGCAACGAATGGACACACTCCGACAACTTCCACGGCTCCGTTCCCTGGCGGCTGCGGCATGCACGCTGATATTCCTTGCGGCCACGGGACATTCCCAGTCGCTCGAATCGACGCTGCAACAGTTCGGCGCCGACGCGGTGAAGGGCTATATCCAGCCCGCAGGAGATCTCTTCGGCGCGAACATGAATGCCGGAATGTTCCATTCCGCGGAGATCAGCAAGATGGGATTCCACCTGAGCCTCGACATCATCGGCATGGCCTCGATGGTGGGGGATGCGCAGAAGACATACACGGCCAATGCGCCCCCCGGATTCAACCCGTCGACGTTCCAGACCGCGACGATCTTCGGAGGGAAGGCCGGCGTCGTGACCGACGCCAACACGGGTTTTACGTACCACGGGACGGTTGACGGCATGGTGGACACGAAATTCGTCCCTCTTGCCGCGCCCCAGCTGACGATCGGCGACGTCTACGGGACGCGCGCGATCATCCGGTTCATCGCCACGCCCAACGTCGACAACTTCCCCAAGGCGACGCTCTGGGGTATTGGCGTCCAGCACAGTATCAGCCAGTACTTCCCCGTGATCCCCCTTGACGTGGCCGGGCATGTGTTCTTCAACAAGTTCACGTTCGGCGACCTCATCAATTTTTCCGGGACGTCGATCGGCGTGGAAGCCTCGAAGAGCTTCTCCATCCTCAGGGTGTACGGCGGACTCGCCTGGGAGAAGAGCACCATGGAGGTGAAATACGTGCCGGAGAATGCGGCGTTCGCGCCCGTCGATATCACGATGAACGGTGCGAACAATTTCCGGGCAACACTCGGCATCGGGCTGCACATCGTGTTCTTCTCCATATTCGCCGACGCCAATTTCGGGTCCGTCACCAACTACTCGGCCGGGATCGGCTTCGGAGGGTGACCGGCACGGCGCCGGATCCCTCACACCATTGCTCACTGACACAAGCCTGGGGAGAATCAGTATGAAAACGCGCTTTCTTGCTCTCGTGGTCGTCGCAGTGCTTCCCCTGATGGCATTCAACTGCATCACGGACTCGTTCACGATCGCGCTCAATCTCAAGCCGTTCAACGGGACGTACCCCATCACTGCCGGGAACAACCCGAATTACAGCGGCTTCTTCACGGTCAACCCCGATACGATGTACGACATCGGCAGCTACACGCTTGACGGTGCATCCGTGTACGACGTCCGCATCGCGACCTCCGGGCCCAACCTCGGAACGTGCGCGGGGACCGTGTCCGTCAACAATACGCTCCTGCTGACGTACAACGGCCCGTGGACAGCGTTCAATACGCCGCAGTCGCTCCTCACATCGCAGTACATCCGGAGGAACCAGCCGGGGATCGACGTGCTCGTCAATGCGGTGACCAAGGGATCGCTCATCACGTTCACCGTTCAGGGATCCGTCACGACGACGCCGGTCCCCGCCGGGTGCTCGCTGATCTGCTCGGCCTACGTCCAGGCGTACGCCCACAAGCGCTGAGCCCTCCCTCCGGCGGGAGGTGCAGTTCCAGAGGATGACTCTCCGTCAGAAGCGCCGTGGCGCCGTAAGCGCGTCACGGCGCTTCCGTCTGTTGCACAGGGGAGTCCAGTTTCGTAGATTAGGTCCCTATGGCGGAAGAACGGACACACCTGCTGGGAATGACAAGGGACGAGCTCTCCTCCTTCGCCCGTTCCCTCGGCGAACCCGCCTACCGGGGAACACAGCTCTACCGGTGGCTCTATGGGCGCGGAGCCTCCTCGTTTGACGTCATGACCGATCTCGGCAGGGAATTCCGGAGGCGTCTCCGCGAAGGCGCGCTCCCCGGCGGACCCGTCCTCCAGGAGAGCCGCCGGTCGGACCGGGACGGGACGACAAAGCTCCTGTTCGCGCTCGGGGACGGGCTCCAGGTCGAGAGCGTCCTGATCCCGCCTGCCGCCGCCCACACTCACGTGGATCCGGAAGAAAACGAAGACATGGGGCGGCTCACGCTCTGTGTGTCCACGCAGGTGGGCTGCCCGCTCGACTGTGCGTTCTGCGCCACGGGGACGATGGGGTTCCTGCGGAATCTGAGCGCGGGGGAGATCGTCGGGCAGGTCCTGGCCTCACGGCGCGAGGCAGGAAGGCCGGTCACCAATATCGTTTTCATGGGGATGGGCGAACCCCTGCTCAATTACGATGCGGTGATGAAGGCGGTCGATCTCCTCACCGGAGGGGCAGGGATCACGGCACGCCGGATCACCCTTTCGACCGCCGGGAGAGTCGACGGTATCAGGAGGATGGCCGATGAAGGTCGGCGCATCAGGCTCGCCGTTTCCCTCCACAGCGCGGTGGAGGCCACGCGGACGCGCCTGATGCCGTTGAACAGAACGACCGGTCTCCGCGCACTGACGGAGGCCATGGAATACTACTACCGGAAGACGAAACAGCGGCTGACATTCGAAGTCATATTCTTCGACGGCGTCAATGACGGCCCGCGCGACGTCGAGAAGCTCATCACGCTCTCGCGGAGGATCCCGTCGAAGATCAATATCATTCCGTTTCATACGATCGGCTTCACGCATCCTTCGGGCTTTGCCGCCTCGCTGGCGCCGTCAACGCGCGTGGAGAAGATCGCCGCAGAGCTCCGCAGGGCGAAGCTCACGGTGTTGACACGGACGAACGCCGGCGAGGATATCGAAGCGGCCTGCGGGCAGCTGGCGCTCGGCGCCCGGGGGGCGCCGGCGCACGGCCGCCGCAGGCCAAGGCAGGACCATGCACCCACATAACAGAGAAGGCTCAGGAACTATGCGTGTTCTTCTTTTCGGACCGCCGGGAGTGGGGAAGGGGACGCAGGCAAAAATGCTTTCCGAACAACTCGGTGTCCCCCATATCTCCACGGGGGACATGCTGCGCGCCGCCGCCGCGGGGGGGACGGATCTCGGAAAACGGGCCAAGGCGATCATGGACAGCGGGAAGCTCGTTCCCGATGAGATCATGATCGGCATCGTGCGCGAGGTTCTGGCCTCCGGCCGGGCGGCCGGGGGGTTCATTCTCGACGGTTTTCCCCGCACGCTGCCGCAGGCAAAGGCGCTTTCCCGCATCTTCGAAGAGCTGGGCATACGCGAATTTAAGGTCATCGACATCAGCGCCGACGACGAAGAGATCATCCGGCGGCTTTCAAGCCGGCTGGTCTGCCCGAAGGACGGACGCATCTACAACACCGAGACCGACGGTCTCGCCCCGGGGGATGCCTGCCCGGAGTGCGGGACCCCGCTCATACAGCGTGACGACGACAGGGCGGAGACGGTGCGGGAGAGGCTGAAGGTCTACCACAGCACGACGGAGCCGGTCATCCATTACTACAGGGCGAGCGGCGTGGTCCTCAGCGTGGACGGCACGGGGTCCATCGACGTCGTCAACAGGGAGATCAAGCTCATGCTCCAGGACTCGCATCCGGTGTGACTCCGTCCGGGGGACATCGCCCGCTCGTCGTTGCCCACAGGGGCAGCTCGGGCTCCGCGCCCGAGAACACGATGGCCGCGTTCCGCCTTGCAGTCGAGGCGGGCGCCGACATGATAGAATTCGACGTCCGCATGACACGGGACTTCGAGCTCGTCGTTCATCACGACCGGAACCTCGGGCGCACGTCCGACGGGAGCGGCCGCATCTGGGAGATGACGCTCGACGAACTGCGCGCCATCGACGCAGGTTCCTGGCACTCGAAAAAATATGCGCATGAGCGGATCCCCACGCTCCGCCAGGTGCTCGGCGGGGTCCCTTTCTCCGTCGGCCTCAATATCGAGGTGAAGACGGACGGCGACAGGCGCCGCGGGCTCGCGCTTCCGGAATCGGTCCTCCTGCACGTCAGAGAAGCGCGTCGCGAGGACTCGGTGATCGTCTCCTCGTTTGATCATGCGTTTCTCCGGAGACTGCACCATCTCGCGCCGGCACTCCGCCTCGGTGCTCTCCTCGTCCCGGTCCGCGACCGGTTCCGCTCCCCCGCGCAGATCGCCAGGGGGACCGGTGCGCGCGTGATCGTCTGCAGCCGAACCCAGCTTCGCGCCCGATTTCTCGAGGGCGCGCGCGCTGCGGGACTCGGCGTTGCAGTCTACGGCGTGAACACGGCAGCGGAGGCCGCCGCGGCGACCCGCGCCGGCGTGGATGCCGTGATCACCGATAACCCGGCGCGCATCATCCGTGCGATCAGGAGCACCTGACCCCATGCCCCGATACGTCCCCCTCGCCGTTGCCGGATTCATCGCCGCGATGTTCGCGTGGGCCGGATGCGGCACCGAACAATCCCCGGAACAGCTGCGCGCAGACAGTGCGCTCACATCAGGAACGACCGCCGTCCTGCACGACGAATACCACGCAGGGAAGGAACAGATCCTTGCCGCGCTGGCGCTTGACGGGGGTCTCAACCGGAAGACCCGCATCGCCGAGGAGACCCGCCTGCTCGGCGACATTGCCGCCGCCGGCGCCTCCTTTGACAGCGCGTTCTACTGGTACGGCCTCTCCTCCGGCGAGTTCAGGGGGCTGGCTGACCGGAGCGGAGCCCGCGACATCACGCTCCGGGTGGCGGCACTGCACAGGAAGATGGGCGAAGAACGGAAGGCGTTCACCATGTATGTGGAAGCCCTCCGGCTTGCCCGTGTCTTCCATGACGACGAAGGGGCCCGGGACATCCTGTGGGCGATGCTCCCCTGTGCGCGGGCGCTCGACGAGAACGAGCAGGAATCGGACATCATACGGGAGCTTCTGGAGACCTACACCGCCTCCGCCGACGTTGCGCGGCAGGCCGCGGTGTTTCTTGCCTCGGGGGACGGGAAGCTGGTGCGCCGTTCATTCGACAGGGGAGCCGAAGACTACCTTCGCGCGCTCATGCTCGCCGATCAGGCGCGGGACTCCCTGCTTGCCGTGCGCGCGACGCTCCGGCTGGCGATGGCCCTTGAAGGGGCGGGGAGGCTGCGCGACGCCCTCACGAACTACGGAGAGTGCCTCAAGCGGGCGGACAGAACGCGCGGCGCCGCAGAGATGCGGCTTGAAGCTCTCGTGCGCGTCGGGAACCTCTACCTGAGGGGACGGCAGTTTGCCGAGGCGGTCCGATTTTTCAGGGCGGCACTCTCGTCGTCCCATGCGATGGGCAACATGGCCGCGGAGGCGTACCTGCTCCTTCAGCTCGGGAACTGCGACGCCGAGTCCTCCAGGGAATCGGCCCTGCGCAACTACAAGGCGGGGACCGAGATCTTCCGGACGATCGGCGCGGCACAGGGCATGGCGTATGCATCACTCTGCGTCGGGAATCTCTTCCTCAGGAACAACCAGCCCACCGACGCTCTCGGGTATTTCAAGCGGGGGATCGAACAGAGTGAATCTGTCGCCGGGACGCGTCCGGACGACGACCTCTTCCTTGCCTGCGAGCAGGCCTACTTCGGTCCCCGGCGGACCCCCCTGTACGACGAGGCTATCGACATCCTGCTCCAGCTCGGCCGGTACGATGAGGCGTTCTGGTACGCCGACCGGCGGAACTCGAGGGAGCTTCTGAGCGTCCTCGGTGCGCTCGATCCGCGGGCGCGGGACGATTCACTCCAGACGCTCCTCGAAGCATACAGGGATGCGCGGGCGCGCGAGATCGGTGCGGAGCGGCGGTGCCTCGAGATCGCCTCCCGCGGGGGCGGAGCCCTTGAACTCGCTGCCGGTGCCCGGGCCGAGCGGGAGAAGGCCTCGGGGGCCTTGAACGAAGCGGCCGAGGCGGTCGTCCGGAGAAACAGGGCGTACGAGCCCTTCGTGCGGGCCGCCAGCGCAGGCCTGGCCGAAATCCAAAAAGCGCTCCCCCCGGGGACGGCGCTCGTGGAGCATCTCGTCACCCGCCGTTCACTCTACGCGTTCGTCGTTACGTCCGCCCGCTCGGGCGTCTATGTCTCGGCCTTTGAAAAGGACAGGGTGTTCGATCTCTCGAAGGAATTTGTCGACCTCCTCAGGCTCCGCGAGACCTACGCCGATTCCTCCGCGCACCAGCAGTCCGCCATCGACACCCGCCTGCGGGAGCTGAACGCGCCTCTGTACGAGGCGTTCATCCAGCCCATCGAGGCGGCCATTGCGGGGGTGACTGATCTGAACGTCGTGCTGCCGCAGGAGGTCGCCGGGCTCCCCCTTCACGCCCTTGCGCGGGGATCGGGACGTGCGGGGACGTTCGTTGCGGAACAGCACGCCGTGAGCTACCTCCCTTCGGCGGGCTCGCTCCTCATCCCGCGGACCAAAACGGGTCAGACAAAGGAGGTCGTCGCGCTCGGGTGTCCGGGGGGGACCTCCTGGGACGTCGAGTACGAACTGAGAGATATCAGGGCGTTCTACAAGGATGTCCGTCTCTACTTCAACCAGCTGGCCTCGCTTGCCACGCTGCAGAAGGAACAGGAGGATCTCCTCCATCTTGCCGTCCGCTTCCGCTTCAACGACCCGCGTCCCGGAAACTCGTACGTGGTCCTCTCCGACGGAGAGTCCGCGGAGACAACCAGGCACGTCCCGCTCGGCGAGCTCCTGTCGCTCCCGCGCATTCCCGCCGTCGTCGTCTCCGATCTCGCCCCCGAGCGGCTGGGTGTCAGGCCGGCCGAGCCGTACCTGTTCCTGGCGAACGGCACGCAGGAAGTTGTCTTTACCTCCACGGTCCCGTCGCGGATCGCGAAGAAATTCTTCGGCGAGATATTCTACACGACACTCCTCACCGGGGCCGATGTGCGCTCCGCGTACCGCAAGGCCCAGCTTGAGATGATCCGGACGGGGGAGTACGCAGCACCGTTCAGGTGGGCGCCGTTCTTTCTCTGGGGGCGCTAGATCGTTCTGGGTGCAGGAGGGCGGCGGATGGGGGTGCTGCGTGGGGCCTAGCGGCGGCGGATTTTCACGCTCCCGAGTCCTGAATCGATCCGGATGTTCATTTTCCCGGACGCGGAATAGTAGTTCTCGCTTGTGTAGGCATTGTCGGCCGTCTCGCGGAAATCCTCGGGCGTATTGACCTTCGAGGCCCAGGTCTTATCGTACGTCACGCGGGCGCCGATCTCCCTCGGGATATACATCGTCAGGACGCCGAGCCCGACCTCGATGTCAACGTCCACCTCCGAAGCAAGCTGTCCCCCGAAATCGAGCGTGTAGGCCCCGACCCCCCCCTGGAAGTGAAAACGCTTGAAGTTGGCGTTGCAGAGGTTCCGCCCGTCGAACTTGCTCACGCCCGACTCGACGCTCAGGTTGTCGATCGAGCCCCTGTTGGGTTCGTCGAACGCGAGGGAAACGTCGCTGGCGCCCGTGGAGAGATTAAAGTCCTTCACCTGGAGTCCGGAGAGGTCGAAATCCCCCTTGCCGACCCCCAGCTCGACGTCGAAGGAAATGGGGACGGCGTCGCTGAATTTCAGGAACCACTTCCCCCCTTCGAAATTCGAGAGCTTGAATCCCGCCCGGTGTCCGCTCCCCTCGTGGCTCCCCTCACCGAGCGAGAGATCCATGAAGCCCACGCGGTTCCGGATGGCGTAATCCAAGGCGATCTTGGGATCGCCGCTTTCCTTCGAGGCATTGGTGATGATGAGGATCTTCTCGGCGACGCCGCGGGAGATGATCACGGAGCCGAACGAGGAGGTGAGCGTGACCTTCAGCTCCTTCTCGGTCGTCCTCCCCACTTCCCTGTTCTCGTTCGTGTTTGTATTGTCCTGGGGGGGAGGGGCCGCGCCCGCCGTCGTGCCGGCCAGTGTGGCAAGGAGAGCGGAGCCTATTAATGTGCGGAGACCGTTCATGTTCGTTCCTGACCTCTACCGGAGTGTACGGAATTCTGGCCCGGGAGTTGCGGTCCGTCAGTAATGCCGTATCTTGCCCCTCAGCTGCTTGTAGAGGAGCTCACGGGCCCTGAAAATGTGGGCTTTCACGGTTCCGATGGGGAGTTTCAGCATCTTCGCGATCTCTTCGTAGCTCCGCTCCTCGACGTGGCGGAGGCGGATCACCATGCGGTATTTCTCCGGGAGCTGGTCGATCGCCTCGTTGAGCATCACCGCCCGCTGGTCGCTGATCAATTCGCGGTCCGCCTCGTACGAATCGTCAGGAAGCTCGAACGTGAAATCGCTGTCCTTCGACTCGATCGGCTTGTCGATCGAGAACATCTGGAGTTTCTTCTTCCGGATGTAGTCGATGCAGTTGTTCGTGGCGATCTTGTACAGCCATGTTGAAAACGCGTACTCCTCGTTGAACGTCTTCAGGGACGCGAATGCCTTGATGAACGCTTCCTGCGTCAGGTCTTCGACCTGTTCCCGGTCCCGCACCATCCTGTAGATGAAGTTGAATATCGCGTCATGGTACTTGTCCATCAGCCGCTGGTACGCCCTGTCCTGCCCCGCAAGAGCATCGGCGATAATCGAGGAATCTTCCGAACGGGAATCGGGCTTGCGCTGGAGTGGGTGGGGGGACGGTTTGGGTCGGGCAGCCTTATGTGGCCGGGTCGGTGTGGACATGGATAAAGAAATCTACAGAAACGGGACCTCACTATCAAGCCGTCGTGTTGATTCGTGGTGCGAAAATCGCTATGTTGAACAATGTTCCTGACATTTGAGGGAGTCGACTGCAGCGGCAAGACGACGCAGGCGGCGATACTTGTCGATCAGCTGCGCGCCGGTACCGGCGCGCGCGTGCATTTCATCCGGGAGCCCGGCGGGACGGCGATATCCGAACGGCTCCGTGAGATCCTTCTTGACAGACGCAACCTCGAACTGTCGGAGCTCACGGAGCTGTTTCTGTTTTCGGCGAGCCGTGCCCAGCTTGTCAGGGAGGTCATCCGCCCCGCTCTCGCGCGGGGGGAGACCGTCGTGTGCGACCGCTTTTACGACTCCACGACGGCGTACCAGGGCTACGGGCGGGGGCTCGATCTTGATGCGGTCCGCAGGATTAACGCCGTGGCCACCGCGGGGACCGATCCGGACCTGACCGTGCTCGTCGACATCACGGTCGGGGAGATCGAAGCCCGGAAAAAAGCCTCCGGCGTCGCCACGGACCGGATGGAGGCGGCCGGAAGGGAGTTCTACGAACGGGTGCGGACGGGATATCTGGCGATAGCGAACGGCCACCCGGAGAGATTTGTTGTCATAGACGGGATGCGGAGTGTCAATGACATCGCGCGCGATATCCGCCGCGCGGTGGAAGAACGGTACGCGCAACCACACTAGGGAGGAGAGGTGAAGACGATGAATGTGAAGCGGCAACTCTCGTGGCGATGGCCTGCACTGGCGGCGGGGCTCGCCCTGCTCATATTCTGCGGCGGGTTCATCCTCCTTCCCGACACGGACCTGTATCTCAAGATCAACAAGAGCATCGACGTCTTCGGCAGGGTGTACAGGGAGATCACCGTCAACTACGTCGACGAGATC
>DATJPH010000395.1:0-4084 GCA_035506475.1 Bacteroidota bacterium
GGGTACACCGAGCTTGACAACGTGGTGACGAAAGCAAAGAGGGACAGGATGGAGCCGTATTTCATGGCCGAGACGATGAAGTATCTCTATCTCCTCTTCGCCCCCGCAGAGACGCTCCCGTTCGGGAAAGTCATATTCAACACGGAGGCGCATCCGATCTGGAAGGCATGGTGATGCCAGGACTCACGCGGCGCGACTTCTTCACCTGGATGGCGCTCGGCGTCCCCGCCGTCCTCATAGAAAAGCACGACGGCGCCGGAGGCCCCGCCCGGCCGCAGGCCGGGGCGCTCCGGCTCCCTTCTTCCCCCGGAACCCCCAAGATGCTCAACCTCTCCCCCGCCGGGTGGATCTGGTATCCGTCCGGGCGGACACTCCCGAACACATTTGTCTTCTTCCGGAAGCAGTTCACGCTCAAGGCGCCTCCCCGCCGCGCATCGGGGTGGATATGCGCCGACAGCCGCTACCTCCTCCATGTCAACGGCAACCGCGTGCAGTGGGGACCGGCCCCGAGCGACCCGCGGTGGATGGAGGTCGATCCCCTGGAGATCGCCGGGGAGCTCCGCGCGGGAGAGAACGTCATCGCGGCCACCGCGCTTTACTACGGGCACGGGGACGGGACCTCGCCGGCGGGAAAACCGGGGTTCATATTCCGGCTCGACATCGAGACTGCCGACGGGGAGAACATGCAGATCGTCTCCGACGCCTCGTGGCTCTCGCTCCCCGCACGGTCGTGGCAGCCGGGGCACTACAAGAGGTGGTACGTCCGGTCGCTCCAGGAGGATTTCGACGCCCGGCTCTACCCCCGCGGGTGGGAAAGCCCGGAGTACAGCCCCGGACCCGGATGGGCGAGGCCGATGATACTCCCGGATTCTTCTCCGGAGTCGACGCCGATTGCCGCCGGGTACCACGAGTATGCGCTCGACCTGCGGGGGGACCCCGCGCAGTGCGGCCTCCGCCCCAGGAGCATACCGCTCATGCGCGAGTCGATCGTCCCTGCCGGGAGGCTCGCCTCTTCGTTCTTCGTCACATGGAGTGTGCGCCCCGAGGAGTATTTCGATATACTCACCCCCGGGGCCTGCACCGCCGCGGGAGGATCCCCGGCTTCCGAGTCCGGCGAGCGCGCCTGGAGCGTGAACCTCGAGGAGGGGAAGGGTTCCGTCCTGACGTTCGAGTTCCCCCAGGAATCGATCGGCTGGCCGTCGTTCACCGTCAATGCACCCGCGGGGACGACGATCGAGCTGATGGTGCAGGAGCATCACGACCCGTCAAAGCAGGTCCTTATCAACACGCACTACAACGCCTGGGCCCGGTTCACCTGCGCGGAGGGGCTCAACCATTTTGAGACGTTCGACTACGAGGCGGTCAAGTGGGTCCAGCTCCACGTCCGCGGCACGCCGGGGACGGTCACCGTGAGCGACGTCGCGCTCAGGCGCCGGACATACGCCTGGAGCCGGAGGCCCGATGTCACGACGGGGGACGCGGCGATCAACCGCCTGATCGGCGCGGCGATCAACACGGTCGACAACTCGATCCATGAGCTTGCCGTGGACGGGATGGGGCGGGAGCGGCAGCAGTACAGCGGCGACGGGAGCCACCAGCTCCACGCCGTGTATCTCGCGTTCGGCGAGAGAGCCCAGCCCGCCCGCTTCCTCAGGACGTTCAGCCAGGGGATCACCGAAGAGGGGTTCTTCCTCGACTGCTGGCCCGCCTACGACAGGCTCGCCAGGCTCTGGGAACGCGCCATCGGGGTCTCCTACTGGGGCCCGCTTGTCGACCACGGGATCGGGTTCGTCTTTGACTGCATGCACCACTATCTCTATACGGGGGACCGGGGGGCGCTCGAAGAGCCGTTCCCCAGGCTCCTGAAGTTCTTCACGTTCCTCCGCTCGCTCAGGGGCGGGGACGGCCTCCTTCCTGTCGAGCACCTCGGGGTCCCCTCGGTCTACATCGACCACCTGGCGTACAAAAAGCAGAAGCACAAGCAGTGCGCGTTCAATCTCTACGCGGCGGCGATGCTGACGCATGCGCTGGCCCCGCTCTGCCGCACGTTCGGCGAGTCCGCCTGGGAGAAGGAAGTGCTCGCGTTTGCCTCGGAGATACTCGCCAGGACAAGGGAAGTGTTCTGGGACGACGATGCGGGCCTCTACGTCGCCAACCGCCCGTGGGCGGCCGAGGAGGGGGAATCGCGCACATGCGACCGGTCGCTCGCGCTGGGGATACTCTACGACCTCTGCCCGGGAGGGCGATCGGAAAAGGCGCTGGCGATACTCGCGGATGCGCCGCCGTCGATGGGTTTTTCGTACCCGGCCAACGCGTGCTGGCGGCTCTGGGCGCTGGCAAAGGGGGGGCGCCCGGACGTGATACTGAACGATTTCCGGACACGCTGGGCCGCGATGGACTCCGTCGCCCATAATAACACGCTCCAGGAATTCTGGATCGAGAAACCGGACTCCGGCTCTGTGATGAGCCACAGCTGTCCCGTCCCGCTCTACATGATGTACATGGGGATCGCCGGGATACAGCCGCTCGAGCCCGGATTCACCCGGTGCATGGTCAGGCCACAGCCGGGGGACCTCGATCATGTCGCTCTGACGAGCCCGACAGTGAGGGGGGATCTCCGTTTCGCGTCGGACGGCCCGAAGGGGGCCCGCCGAGTCTCCGTAACGATGCCCCCCGGATGCACGGGCGAGCTTACCGTGGACGGAAGAGAGTCCCTCCCGCTCGCGGCGTGCCCCTCCCCCGGAAACGAGCGGGGGCTGCGGAGGTACACACTCCCCCCGGGGAGCGTGACAGAAGTGACGCTCAGATACACATAACACGCGGAGAAGCCATGGGATTTTATTCACGGTCGTGCGCTCTTGCGCTGCTCCTGCTCCCCGCCACGCTCCAGGCGCCGGCGGCGGAGCAGGCAAAGAAACCCCTCAGCCACGACGTCTACGACTCGTGGACGAGGATCACAGGGGAATCGGTCTCCCGGGACGGCGCGCACGTGATGTACACGCTCGAGCCCCAGGAGGGGGACGCGCGGCTCATCATATACGCGCGCGCCGGAGGAGGCACCGACACCATAGCCCGGGGAACCGGTGGAAAATTCACGCAGGGATCCGACTTCGCACTCTTCACGATCAGGCCCCTCTTCTCCGCGATCAAGAAGGCCCGGGACGAGAAGAAGAAAGGGGACGACGCGCCGAAGGACTCGCTCGGCATACTCAACCTCGCCACGCACGCCGTAGAGAAGATCCCCCGGGTGAAATCGTTCAGACTCCCGGAGAAGGGATCGGGCTGGGTCGCCTACCAGATGGAGAAAGCCCTCCCCGATTCGTCGAAGAAGAAGGGCGCGCACAGGGACGACGCCGCCGACGACAAATCGGACGAGAAGAAAGAGGAGAAAGGGACGACGGTGGTAATGCGTGAGCTCTCGAGCGGAAAGGAATACACGTTCCCCTTCGCGCGCGATTACGCGCTCACGCGCGGCGGGACCAGGCTCATCGTCACGACGACAGGGAACGACAGCACGGCGCGCCCGGGGGTGTTCGTCTTTTCCACGTCGACAAGGAAAACCGACACGATCGCGATCGGCAAGGGCTCGTACCGGGAGCCGGCGTGGGACGACGACGGGCGCCAGGCGGCATTCGTCGCCGACAGGGATACGTCGAAATCCAAGCAGCGGTTTTTCAATCTCTACTACTGGGCGGCAGGCACCGACTCGGCACTCCGCCTTGCAGACACGCTCACAAAGGGGATGTACGCGCACTGGCTCGTGAGCGAGAACGGCCGCATCTATTTTTCCAGGGACGGCCGGAGGCTCTTCTTCGGGACGGCCCCGGTGCCGCTCCCCGAGGACACGACGCTTATCGACGAGGAGACGGCAAAGCTCGACATCTGGAGCTGGCAGGACCGGGAGATCCAGACACAGCAGCTGAAGAACCTGGACGAGGAGAAAAAACGGTCATACCCGGCGCTTATCGATATCGCCTCGAGGCGCTTTGTCCAGCTCGGCGATACCGCGCTCCCGCATGTCGTCCCGGGTGACGAGGGGAACGCCCCCCTTGCGCTCGGGCTATCGGACCTCCCCTACCGCCGG
>DATJPH010000396.1:0-5881 GCA_035506475.1 Bacteroidota bacterium
GTGTCGTCGTGACCTTCTCCGGCTCGATCCCGACCCTCTGGGCGATCTGGCTTACCTGCTGGTTGCCGAACACCTTCTGTATCTGATCTGCGGATATGGGGAGATTCTTCCCGGTGCTGATCCACGAAGAGACGACATCACCGAGTCCGTTCTTCTGAAAGTTCGACACGAGTCCGGCGAGGCCGCCGGATTGCTTGTCCGAGAGCATGCCTGCAACGGCGCGCATGATCTGCGCTTCCGCGGCACCGGTGTCGCCCTTCCCCCCGGTCAACGTGCCGAGGATATCGCCAAACAATCCCATGAATGCCTCCGATAGATGCAGGGTACAGCCAGGTGCGGATGGTTCATTGTACGCAATTGAGCGGACATTTCAAAAAGCGCGGGCAGGTTACCTCCGTTGCGTGGATCGTTTCGTCCTCCCCGTCGGCTTCGCGGCAAGGGGGTCCTCCGGCCAGACATGTTTGGGATATCGCCCGCGCATCTCCTTGCGCACATCCTGGTACGCGTTCGACCAGAAGCTCCTCAGATCCTGCGTGACGGCGAGCGGTCGACCGGCCGGCGAGAGGAGGTGAACAAGGACGCTCACCCCTCCCCCCGCGACCGACGGCGTGTCCGTCTGCCCGAACATTTCCTGAAGCCGGACGGAGAGGACGGGGATCTCGCCCGAGGCGTAGTCGAGCCTGATCTTCGACCCGGTCGGCACGGTGATCGATTCCGGCGCCAGGCGGTCGAGCTCACTCCACGCCCGGTGCGTAAAGAGAGCGCGGAGGATGGCATCCATGTCGAGTCTGCCGAGATGCGATCTCCGCGTCACCCCGTCCAGAAACGGCCCGAGCCACAGGGGGAGTGTCCCGAGGAGGTTCTCGTCGCTCAGGTCCGGCCACTCCGCCCGGGCAAGCCCGCGGCGGCGGAGCCATTCGCTCCGGCTCCTGAGAGACTCAGCCCCCTTCCCCCATGGCAGCGCGCCGAGACCCATCAGGCGGATCCCCTCCATCATCGCATCACGGACAGCCTCACCGCGCGGGGGTACGCCCCGCTCCCCCAGGCTGATCGCCCCGAGCCGCTGGACCCGGCGTGCCACCACGGATTCGTCCGCCTGGTTCCAGAAGACCTCGTCTTCGTCAACAATCGCATCGCGGAAAGCGTCGAGGAGATCTCCCCTGTCGATCGGGGCCGCCAGGAATATCCTCACCTCGGTGCCGATCCCGTCAACGTCGGCGACGGCGATGAACTCCTCCCTCCCCAGGGCGCTCCCTTCCGGAAGGAGCGCGCCCGCGCCGTTGACCATCTGGTATCTCCCCGGGGAGTCAGGACGGCGGCGCGCAACGCGTTCCGGGTACGCAAGCGCGACGAGCAGACCGAGCCGGGAGAGGTCCCTGCTTCCGCCTCCCCCCCCTGCCACCGCCTGAAGCCGGCGAGACTCCGCCAGGACGCGGGCACGAATCGTCCGCCCGGCAGGGGATGAGGCGTGAAGAGCCTGCACCCGGGAAGCGATGTCGACGTCATTTCTCACCGGCCCGGAGAGTATGTCGCGCTCTTCAAGGAGAGCCCCGAGATCACAGGAGAGGGACGCGAGCGAGAGGTCCCTTCCGCGGATGATCATGTGGGCAAGCCTGGGGTGGATCGGGAGGTCGGACATCGCCTTTCCATGAGGAGTGAGCGACCACCGGCTGTCGAGAGCCCCGAGCTGGCGGAGCGTGGAGCGCGCCCGGGCGATGTGAGGCGGGGGGGGCGGGTCGATAAACCTGAGGCCGTCTCCTCCCCCCCACCGTGCGATGTCAAGCGCAAGGGGAGCGAGGTCGGCGGAGAGTATCTCCGGAGGGGAAAACGCCGGGAGGGATTTGTGCTGTTCCTCCGTCCAGAGCCGGTAGCATTCGCCCGGAGACTGGCGGCCCGCGCGTCCCCGCCTCTGGTCGGCCGAGGCCACGGAGACAGGAACTGTTACGAGCCCCGTCATCCCCCTTCTCGGGTCAAAACGGGGGATGCGCGAGAGGCCGGAGTCGACGACGACCCGGACCCCGTCAATCGTGAGACTGGTTTCGGCGATGCTCGTCGCAAGTATGACTTTGCGCACTCCGGGAGCCGCCGGGCCGAGCGCCAGGCGCTGTGACTCCGGATCAGCGTCCCCGAAGAGCGCGTGCGCGACGACGTTCCCCGGAAGCCCCCCTTCCGCGAGCATCAGGCCGGTCCTCCGGATCTCGCGGACCCCCGGGAGGAAGACGAGTATGTCCCCTTCCGATTCATCGAGCGAGCGGCGGACGACGCGTGCGACTTCGCGCTCGATCGCGCCCGTCCAGGGATGGGCGAGGTACTTCGTCCGGACCTCATGGCTCCTCCCCGCGCTCTGAACCACCGGGACATCCCCGAGAACGCGCGCAAGGGCGATCCCGTCCAGCGTCGCGGACATGACAAGGATCTTCAGGTCTTCGCGGAGATTCTCCTGCACGTCGAGCGCCATGGCGAGCCCCAGGTCGGCATGCATGCTCCGCTCGTGGAACTCGTCGAATATGAGGAGCCCGACGCCGGGAAGGTCCGGGGCCGCGTGGAGGAGGCGCGTAAGTATCCCCTCGGTCACCACCTCGATCCGCGTGTTGCTCCCCGCGACGGTCTCCCCCCTGATCCTGTACCCGACGGTCTTTCCCGCCTCTTCCCCGAGCAGGCCCGCCATGTAGGCGGCGGCGCGCCGCGCGGCCAGCCTCCGCGGCTCGAGCATGATGATCTTCTTCCCCGCCATCCAGCCCGCTTCAAGGAGCGCCAGGGGCACGCGTGTCGTCTTCCCGGCACCCGGCGGGGCGTCAAGGACGGCGCGGCGCGAGTCCTCCAAGGCACCGCGGAGGCGCGGGAGTGATTCCTCGATGGGGAGCGGGTTCATACGGCAATATGCCGATTCACCCCGAGAATTGCACCGGGAAGTTGAATTCGGTATCTTGGAGGGGGCAAGGACGCTTAGCTCAGCTGGTTCAGAGCGCCGCCCTTACAAGGCGGAGGTCGTAGGTTCGAACCCTACAGCGTCCACAAGAGAAGCAGAGTACACGGAGCAGACCCTCCTATTATTCCCCGGCACCCTCTCCCTCATCCCCCCCGACACCATGCGCGCGCGTACCGTCGAAATACTCCGGGGCCTTTCTGCCACGATCAGGCAATCGCTCAGGAGCGAGGAGCAGGACTATACGCAGGGGAGCGTTCCCCGGGCGATCATACTCCTGGCCATTCCGATGATACTCGAGCTGAGCCTGGAGAGCGTCTTCGCGGTCGTGGATATGTTCTTCGTCGGGAGGCTGGGACGCAATGCGATCGCCACCGTCGGCCTGACCGAATCGGTCATCACGATCGTCTACTCACTCTCTTTCGGGCTGAGCACGGCGGCCACGGCGATCGTCGCGCGGCGGATCGGCGAGGGAAACCACGAGGGTGCGGCGCACGCCGGCGCCCAGTCGTTTCTTGTGGCGTTCGTCGCCTCGGTGCTCCTGAGCGCCGCCGGGATCGTGTTTGGAGGAGACATACTGTCGCTGATGGGGGCAAACGAAGAGGTCGTCAGGGACGGGGCCATATTCACGCGCATCATGTTCGGCGGGAGCCTGGCGATCATACTCCTCTTCCTGATCAACGGGATATTCCGCGGCGCGGGGGACCCCGCCATGGCCATGAAGAGCCTCTGGATCGCCAGCGGGGTCAATATCGTCCTCTGCCCCCTGTTCATCCACCTCTTCGGGCTGAAGGGGGCGGCAATCGCCACGGTGGCGGGAAGAAGCTCCGGGGTTCTCTTTCAGCTCTACCACCTGGCCAGGGGGAGCGGACTCCTGAAGCTCCGGGCGCGGCATTTCACGTTCGACCCGGACGTCGTCAGGTCAATGTTCAGCCTCTCGTGGCCCGCCGCGCTCCAGTTCATCATCTCGAGCGGAAGCTGGATCGTGATCGTCCGGCTTGTCGCGGAAACGGGGGGAACCTCCGCCTCCGCGGGGTGCCAGATTGCGCTCCGGAGTTTCCTCTTCTTCATCCTCCCCGCCTGGGGGCTGAGCAACGCCGGCGCAACGCTGGTGGGGCAGAACCTCGGCGCCCGTCATCCGGAGAGGGCCGAAGAGAGCGTCCTGCTCATCGCAAAGTACAATTCGATCATCATGGGGCTGGTGACGCTGCTGTTCCTCTTCTTTTCGAACCCGATCGTCCGGCTCTTCTCGGAGGACGAAGCCGTCATACAGTACGGGACGCAGTCGCTGGAGATCTTCGGCTCGGGATTTATCATCTACGGCATCGCCATGGTGATGACGCAGGCGCTCAACGGCGCGGGGGATACGAGAACGCCCACGGTGATCAATTTCGTCTGCTTCTGGCTTATCGAGATTCCGCTCGCGTACGTCCTGTCGGAACCCCTGCAGATGAAATCCGCCGGGGCGCTGGCCGCCATACCGCTGGCGGAGTCGATCCTCGCCTTTGTCATGTGGCGCTTCTTCAGGAGGGGGAAATGGAAGGCAATAGAGATCTGAGCTCTGCGGGAAATGGGACGGGGGCTGGCAGGTTTGACCCCGCCAACCCCCGCATGGGACAGCTCCACACTTAGCTATTCATACCAGGCAAGTATCTCGTACGCGTTCGTCCCCGGGAATGACGGGGGTGAATCGACCCTGAAGCGTTCGTCGTACGTCACGTTCACCGGAAGGCCCGCGGTTGTGCCGTTGGACGTGGCATAGATCTTCGTTCCGATCCACCCGCCGAGGACGTAGAGGTTGCCGCGGGGCCTCGAATTGTAATTGACGACCTGTATCCCGTCCGTCTGCGAATACATCGAACCGTCGACCGTAAAGTTGTTGTGCGAAGCGGTCGTGTCGATGCTTATCGAGCCGTACCCGACGATGCCGAGCATGGCTTTGCAATTGGGATCGGTCCGGGGATCGGTCTTGTACGTGACGTTGTCCTTCACGATGACAGTCCCCCCCGACGACCCGCTGCTCCGGAGCGACGCGACGGTCAGCTTCGTGCTCAGCTCTCCCTGCACGTAGAGGGTCCCCTTGTCGATCGCGATGACGCCGTTCGGCGCGATCGCCGAGATCGCCTGCGTCGTCACCGTGCCGGTCTTCGACCGTTTCCAGGCAACGCTGTCCCCTTTGAGCTGAAGCCAGAGCTCCCCCCCGCTGAACGGGGAGACGGCCTTCGTGAGCAGGTCGGTCGTGTTGAGCGACAGGGGGACGCTGACGCCGTCTTCCCTCCCCTGTGCGAACGTCGGGAGCTTCGCCGGGTTCGTGAGCGCCGCGATGCCGTTCTTTGTCGTCACCTTCCCGCCGAAGTACGCGCCGTAGGTCATCGGCCCGCCGCCGGGGTTGCCGTAGTTCAGCGTGCTTTCGATATGGCACGGGCCGAACACGGAATCCGACGGTTCGAAATAAACGCCCGTCATTGAGCCCGCGTACATGCAGAACTTCGAGAACTTGCTCGGCCTGTAGAGCACGGACACGGAATACGTCGAGTCGCCGTAATGTGCGGTCGCCGTCATCCTGATCCTTCCCCAGTTTCCGTACATGTCCTGCACGGTGTCCATCGTCACCGTAAACGTTCCCCCGTTATAGCTCACCGGTGTCGTCCACCCGGGCCACCAGGGGTTCAAGTTCATGAGGGGTTTGTGGACGTAGATGTAGTTCGCCCCCATATTCGCCGCGGAGATCGCGATCTCGCGGACGATGTTCCCCTCGTAGTAGTTCATCGCGTTGTTGAACGCGTCGACCGTGGAATTCGACATCATCGCCCCGGTCATGAGGAATATGAGGCTGTACCCGATGACCATCAAGAGAGCCTGTCTGCCCATCGTTTCCCCCTAGCGGTTCATGTAGTTTCTCGATGAGAGCCGCCTCTGCTGCCAGAAGGCGGACTGGAACTGCGTGTTGATCGG
>DATJPH010000397.1:0-4274 GCA_035506475.1 Bacteroidota bacterium
ACGATCAACACCGGCATCTACATCCTCGAGCCCGAAGTCCTGAACCTCATCCCCTACCGCGAAGACTACGATTTCAGCAAGAACCTCTTTCCCCTCCTCCTCCGCCAGGAGGGGGGACTCTACGGGTACGTCGCCGGGGGGTACTGGCGCGATATCGGTAACCTGAACGAATACCAGGACGCCCACTTCGATGCGCTCAACGGCGGGGTGAAGCTCACGCTCCCCGGTACGCGGCAGGGGCAGGTGTACGCGGGCGAGGGGACGCGGCTGCCGGAAGGATCGCTCCATGTGACGGGGACCGTCGTCATCGGGAACAACTGCACGATCGGCGAGCACGTCTCGCTCTCCAACACGGTGATCGGGGACAACTGCGTGATCGGTCCCGGGGCGATGATCTCCAACAGCGTGATATGGTCGGACGTCGTGATCGGCCACAGCGCCGAGCTTTCGTACGACGTCGTCGGCACGAAGTGTTCGGTCGGCGAAAAGAGCGTGATCGCGGAAAACGCGTTCATCGGGGACGGGTGCTGGATCGGCCGCAACGCCAGGCTGAGCGCCAACATCAAACTCTGGCCCGAGAAGGTCGTCGAGGAGGGAGCCGTCGTCACACGGAGCCTCGTCTGGGAGGACAAATGGCTCCGCGAGCTCTTCGCCGATTCGCGCGTCACCGGGTTGTCGAACCTCGAGATGAACCCGGAGTTCGGCGCGAAGCTCGGCGCGGCTTACGGCGCGTTCATCGGCCCGGGGAAGACCGTCGTCACGTGCCGCGACTCCGACAACGTCTCGCGCATGATCAACCGCTCGCTCATCTGCGGGCTCATCTCGGCCGGGGTCAACACGTTCGACCTCCGCGCCACCTCCATCCCGCTCCTGCGGCACGAGCTCTCCAGCGGGAAGGAAGCCGGCGGCATCCACGTCCGCCGGTCCCCGTTCGACAAGAGCCTCACGGATATCATCTTCTTCGACGCGAACGGGAAAGACCTCCCCAGCGGAAAGACGAAGAACGTCGAGCGCCTCTTCTTCGGCGAGGATTTCGCGCGCGCGCCCCGGGAGAAGGTCGGCGGCATCTTCTTCCCCGAGCGGACGACGGAGGCGTACAAGGAGTCGTTCCTCTCCTCCCTCGACGTCGAGGCGATCAACAACCGGAAATTCAAGATCGTCATCGACTATTCCAACGGGATCGCCTCGACGATATTCCCGATCATCCTCGGATCGTTCGACTGCCAGGTCGTCGCGCTCAACGCGCACCTCGACCCGAAGAAACTGACGCGCGACAGGGAAGAGTTCGACGCCTCGCTCCAGCAGCTGGCCCACATCGTCACGTCGCTGAAATACGATTTCGGCTGCCTCATCGATGCGGGGGGCGAGAAGCTCTTCGTCGTCAACGAACGGGGAGAACCTCTTGACAGCGACCGGCTCCTGACGGTCGTGGCGGAAATGTTCATGCGGACCCACCCCGGGGCGAAGGCGATCGCCGTGCCGATCACCTCGTCGGGAGAAATCGACATGATCGCCGCGCCGCGCGGCGTCAGGGTGCTGAAGACGAGGAACAGCCACCTGGCGATGATGGAAGCCACGGCGGACAAGGCGATAAGGTTCGTGGGGGGGAACAAGGGGGGATTCATCTTCACCGACTTCTTCTTCGCCACCGACGCGATGTACTCGGTCGCGAAGATCCTGGAGATGACCGCCAGGGCGGGCGCGGGGCTCGGCGAGATCGACGAATCGATCCCCCGGCTGAGCGGGGCGCGGCGCAACGTGAACTGTTCGTGGGAGCACAAGGGGAAGGTGATGCGCCGGATCATGAACGACTCCGACGGGCGCCGGAGGGACCTTGTCGACGGCGTGAAGATCTATCTCGACGACGGAAGCTCGGCGCTCCTGATCCCCGACAAGGAACGCCCGCTCTTCCACATCAACACGGAGGCGCCGACACGGGAGGCCGCCGAAGGGCTCGCCGCCGCGTACGAAAAGAAAGTCATGGCCTGGCGCGATGAACCATAGGAGATCAACGAGAACATGAAAATCAGCGACATCCTGACCGAGAATCTCGTCGCGACGGGGCTTCCGGGGAACACGAAAAACGAAATCATCGACGCCATGATCGACCTCGTGGCGTCGTCGCCCAAGGTGATGGACAAGGAAAAGGTCCGCAAAGCGATTTTCGAGCGGGAGGAGATCATGTCCACCGGCGTCGGCAACGGGTTCGCCATCCCCCACGGGAAGACGGAGGCGGTGGCGGACATCGTCGCGTCGTTCGCGGTGACCGCCCTGCCGATCGACTACCAGTCGCTCGACGAAAAGCCGGTCCGGCTCGTCTTCCTCCTCGTGGGGAAGGACAACCTCGTCGGCCCCCATATCAAGCTCCTGAGCAGGATCTCGCGGCTCATGAACAAGGAAGAGTTCCGCAGGCGCCTCCTCGACCTGAAGTCCCCCAGGGAGATCCTGGAGGCGTTCCGGCAGGAAGAGGCAACATACTTCGAGGCCTGATGGGGGCGCGGAAGGGACAGCAGGAAATCCCCGAATTCAGGCTTGTCGTCTCTCCGGCGGTGAACGAGCGGACGGGGAAACCGACCACGCTCGTCGTTCTCCAGACGACAAAATCGTTCTCAACGTTCCGGTACGCGCTGGCCGTCGACGACCGCGTCGCGGACGGCACGCTCCGGCTGAAGGTGCTGGGGCTCCGGACACCTTCCCTCGACCTGCCGGCCACCGGTCCCGCGGAATTCCGGAAAGAATACGCGGAGCTTGCCGGAGACGTCACGTTCGATGTCGAGGGCCTCGACGGCTCCCATTCCTCCGTCGTCACGCATATCAACCCGGGCCGCGTCACGCTGACATCGGGCGTTCGCGGACGGCCAATCGAGGTCGACATACCGTCGGCCAACCGCTCACAGAACGGCACGCCTGATGATCCCCGTCCTCTTTGAAATCGGCCCATTCAAGATCTACAGTTTCGGTCTCCTCCTGGGAATCGGGTACCTGCTCGGGAGCTACATCCTCGCGCTGGAGCTCAAGAGGAAGAAGCTCGACCCGGAGCTCGCCAGCACGATCACCATACTTGCCGTCGTCTTCGGCATCGCCGGCGCCAAGATCCTGTTCCTGATCGAGGAGTGGAGCACGTTCATCAAGAACCCGGTCGGCGAGGCGTTTTCCCCCGGGGGGCTCACCTGGTACGGCGGGTTCATCCTCGGCATGGCCGCGATCTCGATCTACGTGCGGCGGAAGAAGGTCCCTTTCCTCAAGGTCTGGGACGGGCTTGCCATGGGCCTGATCATCGCCTACGGCGTTTCGCGCATCGGGTGCCACCTCTCCGGGGACGGCGACTACGGGTTCCCGACGAACCTCCCGTGGGGGACGGTATACGCAAAAGGGACGCTCCCCCCGTCGCGCGCCTTTGCGATATTCCCCGAGATCGCGTCGCGCTACCCGGGGGGCGTCGTGCCGGACACCACCCCGTGCCACCCGACGCCGGTGTACGAGTTCCTCCTGGGCGTGGCGGGATTCGTCGTCCTCTGGAACCTGAGGAAGCGGCCGTGGCCCGACGGGAAGATGTTCATGGTGTACCTGATGATGTCGACCGTCTTCCGGTTCTCCGTGGAGTTCCTCCGGTTGAACCCGCGGCTTCTCTTCGGGTTGTCGGAGGCGCAGCTTATCGCCGTCCCCCTGTTCTTTGCGGGACTCGCGGGGATGATCCTCCTTGACAGGAAGGCGGCCGCGGCCGGCGGCAATGCCTGAACAGGGACGGGGGGCGCCGTGAAGATCGTCGGAAAGTCGCTTGAAGCCCTCGGCATCGCCTGCGTGATGATCGGGCTTGTCCAGGGGATCATGGGCTCCACGATGTGGATGGAGCTGTATCTGAGCATCGCCGGCATAATTGTCTTTATCGGAGGGAGGAGTCTCGAGAAGCGATCGTAAAGGGGTACGCGCACACCCCTCACTCACCTTCACAAAGCCAGCGGAGACGCCCATGCAAGGTATCATCGCGGGACGAAAACCGGTCATGGAGGCGCTGCGTGCAGGGACGAACATCGAAAAAATTGTCTTCCTCCTCGGTGTACAGGGGACAGTGATCGAAGAGATCCGCCGGGCCGCCGAACGGAGCAAGGTACCGGTGAGCCAGGCCAGCCGGCAGGAATTCAGGGAACTCGCGAGCGACGCGACCACGCAGGGCGTGGTCGCGGTCGTTCAGGACGTCAAGACGTTCGTCGGCACCGACGCCATGATCCTTGCGGCCCAGACAAGGAACGAGAAGCCCCTCATCCTCCTTCTCG
>DATJPH010000398.1:0-3982 GCA_035506475.1 Bacteroidota bacterium
TGGAGACGAAGAATGTCCCCGTCGAGCGCCCCATGCCTCCCCGGCCGACGCCCGCAGGGACATACAGGGTCCATACAACGCTCTGGCAGGAAAAAAAATAAATACGGCAAATGACAATGACACGCAGAACGATTTTTCCCCTTCTAGCACTCCCGCTTGCATCGCTGTGCATCACCCTCGCGGTCCCCGCATCCGCATCCGACGCCCGCGGCGTCCTCCCGCTCGTCCCTCTTCCGGACAGCATCGCACTCCGGAACGGGAGTTTTCGCATCGACGTCCGGACGTCAATCCAGGTCAGCTCTACTTCTCCCAACCTGAATGAAATAGGAAGGTTCCTCGCTGCGCGGCTTCGTGCGTCAACCGGCTACCCCCTTCCTCTGGACACTGCCGTCGTGTTCAAACCTGGCGCACTTCCGCCAAACGTCATCATGCTCTCACTCCCGGACCCGGGTGGCTCCTGGAGGAATGGAGCCTACGAGCTTATCGTCGCGAAGGACCGGATCGATATACTCGCCCCGTCACCGGCCGGCGCTTTCTACGCGCTCCAGACGCTCTTCCAGCTTCTCCCGGTGGAGTTCGAGTACGGTTCCCCCGTCTACGGCGTGAACTGGGAAGTCCCCTGCGTCGAGATCCGGGACGCCCCCCGTTTTTCCTGGCGCGGCATGCACCTGGACGTCGGGAGGCATTTTTTCGGTAAGAAGTTCGTCGAGGAATACATCGACCTGATCTCCCGGTACAAGTTCAACGTGTTCCACTGGCACCTGACGGATGACCAGGGGTGGCGCATCGAGATCAAAAAGTATCCGAAGCTCACTACGGTCGGTGCGTGGCGGAAGGAGACGATGGGTGACGGACAGCCCCACGGGGGCTACTATACGCAGGATGAGATCCGTGAGGTCGTCGCATACGCGAAGGAAAGGTTCGTCACGATTGTCCCGGAAATCGAGATGCCCGGCCACTCCACGGCCGCGCTCGCCTCGTACCCGGAGCTCTCATGCACCGGGGGGCCGTTCGACGTCCAGACGAAGTGGCGCGTGTTCGACGACGTCTACTGCGCCGGGAACGAAAAGACGTTCGCGTTCCTGGAGGACGTCCTCGCGGAGGTGATCCCCCTCTTCCCCGGTGAGTACGTCCACATCGGCGGGGACGAGTGCCCCAAGACCCGCTGGAAGGTCTGCCCGCTCTGCCAGGCGCGCATGAAGGCCGAAGGCCTCGCCACGGAGCACGAGCTCCAGAGCTACTTCGTCCGGAGGATCGAAAAATTCCTCAATGCGCGCGGGAAGCGTCTGATCGGCTGGGACGAGATACTCGAAGGAGGGCTTGCGCCGAACGCGACGGTGATGTCGTGGCGCGGCATCGACGGTGGGATCGCTGCGGCGATGTCCGGGCACGACGTCGTGATGACGCCGACGTCCAATTGCTACTTCGATTACCGCCAGGGCCTCACCGGCGAGCCGGAACCTGTCGGCGCGCTCCTCGCCCTGGACCAGGTCTATGCCTATGAGCCCGTTCCGGGCGCACTCACCGCAGAGCAGGCCCTCCACATACTCGGTGCCCAGGGGAACGTCTGGACCGAGCAGATCCCCGACAAACGAAAGGTCGAGTACATGGCATTTCCCCGGGCCTGCGCGATGAGCGAAGTCGTCTGGTCTCCCGCCGGGAAGAAGAATTTTCAGGATTTCTCCGCACGGATGGCCGGCCAGTACGCGAGGCTTGTTGCACGGGGCGTCAACGTTCGTATTCCTCCCCCCGCGGGATTTGAAGGGACATATCTCCTCTTCGGCGACACCTCTGTTACGATAAAGAGCCAGGTGCCGGGGTCGATTCTCCGCTACACGACCGACGGGACTCTCCCCACGCTCGATTCGCGCGATGTGACGGAACCCGTCCCTGTCCGGGAGAGCATGACGATAAAGGGGAGGGCGTTTCTGCCGGGAGGGGGGATGAGTCCGGTCCCCGTGGGGGTCTACAGCATCGTGGATAAGGAGATCAACGGTGTGGCCTGCAGGATAGCCCCGAAAAGGGCCTCCGCCGCCCGGGCCGATACACTCCGCGGGGTGACATACAGGATGTCACTCGAAGGCCTCCCGCTTTCCGCCGACAGCGCTACCGTAATTCTGGATTCGTATTTTACCACCCGGGAGGAGGGTGTGTACACATTCACGATCGCACAGGGGGACTCCACGGTCCTTGCGATCGACGGCTCCCCGGCCGTGAACAACAGGGCCGCCGACTGGTGGGATCTTCCTGCGGGGAGGTTCCATCTCCGGAGCGGCCCGCACGCGATCAGCGTCATGGTCGCCGCTTCAGGGCACGGCCCGGCACTCGATATCACCGTGCAGGGACCCGGGCTCGAGGCGCAGCAGATTCCGGCGTCGATGCTGTCGCGCCGGCCGCACTAGGGACACTGCACAACACACAACAATGAGGAAGAGGCATGGCGACGTTCACGTTAAGCATCGTTGACTGGCTGATCCTTGCGATCTACTTCGCATTCATCCTGGGGCTCGGCTATTATCTGAAGAGATTTACAAAGAGCCAGGAGGATTACTTCCTTGCCGGGCGGAAGAACAGCGCATGGGTCGCCGGGATCGCGTTCCTTTCGGCGAACCTCGGGGCGCTCGAGCTCCTGGGGATGACGGGCAACACGTACAAGTACGGGATGTACGTCGCGCATTTCTACTGGGTCGGCGCCGTCCCGGCGATGCTCTTCCTCGGGCTTTACATGATGCCCTTCTACTACAGCAGCAGGATCCACTCTGTCCCCGGGTACCTCAAGCTCAGGTTTGACGAGAGGACGCGCGTCCTGAACGGGATCGCATTCGGCGTGATGACGCTCCTGGTCTCGGGCATTAACCTGTACGCCATGGCGCTCGTCCTGCGGACGTTCCTGGGGTGGGATTGGAACGTGAGCATCATCGTCTCGGCGGCGACCGTGGCGTTCTACGTGACGCTGAGCGGGCTGATGTCCGCCATATTCACGGAGATCATACAGTTCTTCCTCATCTGGTTCGGACTTTTCCTCGTGACGATACTCGGCATCGTCGAGGTCGGAGGCGTGGACCAGGTGCTGAAGAACATCCCTGCCTCCTTCGGGACCCTCTGGTCGACATCCGGCGACGCCTCGCAAAACGGGATGGAGATCACCTGGGCCGGTATCGTCCTGGGCCTCGGGTTCGTCCTGTCGTTCGGGTACTGGACCACGGATTTCCTCGTCGTCCAGCGGGCGTTTTCAGCGAAGAACCTCCGCGCGGCGCGCATGACGCCGATCATCGCGTCGTTCCCGAAGATGGCCGTTCCGGTCATCGTCGTCCTGACCGGGCTTGTGGCGCTCGTCCTGGCGAAGACGCCGGGGAGCGGGTTCGCGCTTCTCCAGGACGGGGGGAAGATCAACTACGATTCGACGCTCCCGCTCCTCATCATGCGGTATTACCCGCACGGGCTCGTCGGGCTCGGCGTGTCGGCGCTGCTGGCGGGGTTCATGGCGGGACAGGCGGGGAATATCAGCGCGTTCAACACCGTCTGGACGTACGACGTCTACAGGGCGATCATCAACAAGAACGCAAGCGATGCGAACCTGATGTGGGTCGGCAGGATTTCGACGGTCGTCGGCGTGTGCCTGAGCGTCGTCACCGCCTACTGGGCGATGGGGTTCCCGAGCATCATGGATTACATGCAGGCGATATTCTCATGGGTGAACGCGCCCCTCTTCGCGACGATGCTCCTCGGCATGTTCGTCGTCTGGATCACGCCGGCCGGAGCGTTCTGGGGTCTGCTCGCGGGGATGGGAGCATCGATCGCGATGTTCCTGGGGGTGAAGTTTCAGTGGATCGACCCGGCGCGGATCACGCTCTCGGGCATGGCGAGCGACATGGCGGTGAATTTCTGGCGCGCCTGGTGGGCCTGGCTTGTCTGCTTCTCGATGACGATTCTGATCAGTCTCTTCACAAAGAAGAAGCCCAGAGAGGAACTTGTGGGGCTC
>DATJPH010000399.1:0-3913 GCA_035506475.1 Bacteroidota bacterium
CGTCTCTGTGGCAGAATTTTCCGAACCCGTTTAACCCGTTCACGACAGTCACGTACCAGATCCCTGCGGCCTGTCGGGTTTCACTCCGTGTCTACGACCTCCTCGGGCGCGCGGTTGTATCGCTCGTGGACGGGGTCGAGCAACCGGGCATCCACCGCGCGAGGCTGGACGGGACGGCCCTTGCAAGCGGCGTGTACATCTGCAGGCTCACGGCCGGCGGTTTTACGGCCGCGAAGAAGGTCGTCCTTGTAAAATGAGTCATTGCGAGGGGACGCCTTCGGCGTCCCCGAAGCAAGCTGCAGTTTATCATGAGGAGCACCCTTTCATGCGAATCCGCGCGTCGATCTCCGCTCTGTTTCTCGTCCCCCTCTGGTTCTCACACGGGCAGCCCCTGATGCCCTACCTCTCTTCACTCTCGGCGACAAAGGACTCTCCGCTCTTTACGACGTACGCGGCGGCGGAGGCGAGATCGGAGTTCACGCTTGACAAGGGATACCACCTCCTCCTGAACGATCCCGACCGGGGAGCCGACCTGACAAATGCCTCGGGGGGCGATATCTGCCTTGCGTTCAAGAGCCGCGGAAAATACGTCTACGCCACAAAAGACATGTTCCGTCAGCCCGTCGTCACGGCTTCGTACTCCGATCTCGTCACCTACACCTTCTGGCCGTTCGACAGCATCAGCGTGAACGTGACGTTTGTCGTCTACAGCTCGCACTACGCGGTCCAGGCGATCGATGTGAAGAACACGGGGAGGCACACCGTGAACGTCGAGGTGATCCCGTTTCTCCAGAATCGCAACCGGACGTACGACAGCGTCGAATTCAGGAAAGACGCCGGCGCAATCTCTTTCACGCACGAGGAGTTCCCTGACGACTGGGTCATTGAGCACGGCGTTCCCTTTGTCAGCAGTGTGCGGGACGCGTACACTGTCTCCGATCCCCCGGACCGGATGATGAGTTTCCGGAGCTACCAGTGGGGCCCGGTCGCCATCCCCGGCGTGATCGATCCTCAGAAGAAACCTGTCTACCTCATCTGGGGGCGGATGGGGAACAACGACGGAGGGAGGTGCACGGAGGATCCGGCTTCCTCGCGCCTGATGGCCCTCCTCAACGGCGACCCCCGCCGGATCATCACGGAGAGCGCGCCGCGCTGGGGGAGCACCGAGTCGAATGTGACCGGCTATGGCTACTACGGGCTCGAGCTCGGGAATTTCGGCGCTCTGAAATCGGGGGACCGCTTCACGCTCCTGGCCGGATGCGGAGACTCCGGGGCCACGATGACGGCAACCGGGACGCTGCGGGCTGCCTATGACGGCGATTCGGCCAGGGTCGATCTGAGGCCCGGGGGGTTCCGCGGGCCTCTCCCCCCCGCCGACCTCCGTATGAACATCTGGGGGAGCGGCGCGGAAGTGCGGCTCTTCTGGAAGCCCTCCGCCGGCGCCGCCTCGTACAACGTCTACAGGCGGGACGAGCGATCCGGGGGAGTGTACGATCTGATCGCCGGGGGGGTGCGCCAGTCGTTCTACACGGACAAGAACATCGGCCCGGACAAGGTATACAGGTACGTCGTGGTCGCAGTCGACTCCGGCGGGGCGCTGAGCATGCACTCCCGCGAGGTGAATAATATCGCGGGGAGCGACTTTCTTACCGATATACGCTACCCGGGGCAGGGGGTGAGCAGCGTGAGGGACCTTGCCCGGATCGTCGCGTTTTCATGTGCGTACGATCTCCGCCCGGGATACACGCACAGGCTGATCGCCGTCAGAGCGGTGGGAAGACCCGCAGACGACGTCGGGAAGATGATCGACACGGCCAAAGGGATGGTGACGCTTGACCTCCCCAGGTGCATCGAAGCCGACGAGGCGCTCTACAGGAGCATCCCCCCGCTTGCATCCCCGGACACGGATATCCAGATGCTCTACTGGAGCGCGTTCTCGCTTATGCGCCAGGTGATGCTCCCGCCGGAAGCAAAATGCCACTATAACTACTACGTCTTTTCGCGCGAGCCCCAGTGGGGATGGGGGCACGGCGGGCAGGTGTTCCACGAAAGCCTCACGATGCTCTCCTACGCGCTCATGGACCCGCCGGGTGCGATGAACTCCCAGCGCGTCTACATGGAGCGTCAGAAGCCGGACGGGTACATCAACTACAGGACCGGCCCCTACCTTGACGAGGAGATCCCGTACAACGGCCAGCTCACGACCTCGGCGCCATGGTACGCGTGGCAGAACTGGGAGATCTACAGGGCGACGCATGACAGGAAATTCCTGGAGGACGCCTACGCCTCGAGCGCCGCGTTCTACAGGTATTACACGAAGAACAGGGACGCTGACGGCGACGGCCTCTGCGAGTGGGGCGCCCATGCCGTGCTCGAATCTGTCCGGGACGGGATGGTGGCCGTGTGGGACAAGGTGGGCTGGCCCTCGAACTTCGAATCCGTCGATCTCAACGCGATGCTTGTCAGCGAGGCAAAGTCGCTGACGGCGATGGCGATGACGCTCGGGAAAAAATCCGAGGCCGGGGGCTGGGAAAAGGAGGTGCAGGAGCGCTCCGCCAGAATCAACGCGCTCATGTGGGACTCCACGACCGGGTTCTATTATAATGTGGACAGGAAGACGCACACGTTCACGTCGAAGACCCCGGGGGACCTGAAGCGCCAGGAGATCATCGGATTCCTTCCGCTCTGGGCGGGGATCGCCACAAAGGAGCAGGCGGCGCGTCTTGTCGAAAAACTGAAAGACACGTCGAAGTTCTGGCGGCAGTACGGCGTCCCTTCCCTGGCGGCCGATGACCCCTACTACAACCCGAAAGGGTACTGGAACGGTCCCATGTGGGTCCAGTGGAATTACCTGATCGTCCGCGGGCTCCTCCAGTACGGGTATGCCGAGGAAGCCCGCGAGCTCACAGGGAGAGTCGCCCGCGCGATGATCGCGCAGCTGAAGAAGGACCACAATTTCTGGGAATTTTACAGCCCCGATGAGGCATGGGCCGGGTACCACAGGACGTACATATGGGCCGGCATTATCAACAGGATGCTCATCGAGGTAGCGCAGGCTCCGGGGAAATAACACCATTGCGGGAAAACTCCATGCGACCAGTTCGTCTTTACATTCTCTGTGCACTCTTCACGATACCGGGCATCCCCGCCCATCAGCTCCAGGCTCAGACCCTGGGCGCTCTTGGCCTGACCGCCGACAAAGGGGTGCGCGTGCATTCGTATGCGGTGAAACCGGGGGGCGAGACACTCCTTCCTGCGGACATACCCCTCTTCACGCTCCTCCTGAACGACTCGCTCATAAGCTCCGCCGGGGCGGCCGCCCGGACGGAGGGGGATTCGCTCTCCTTTTCGTTCGGCGGGAGGCTCTCGGGGTCGGTCCGCCCTGAAAAACAGTTTTCCCCCGGCTGGAAATCGGCACTGACGTTCCGGAACACGTCTCACGATACGCTGACCGTGGCGAACGTGGTCCCGCTCGGTGAAGGGCGCGACCGCGTGTACATCACCGCTGCGGGTCCGACGACGTATCTGAACCGGCTCAGCCGCTCCGTCCTCTTCCGCCCGGGTTCAGGTCCTATCGGTGTCGTCCTCCCTGACAATGCGTGGGAGATGGGATTCTGCGATTTCCATCCCGCCCCCGCGGGGCCGGGCCTCGTGGCGATTGCCCGGAGGACCGGATCGGTGAACGCCGATGAACGGCGGTTCAAAACGATACTTCCCCCCGGCGCGTCGGTGACGTACACGCTCTATGCGGATGATCACGCGGGAGACTGGCATGAGGGGGTACGTCTCATGTTCCATGACCGGTGGCTCTACGACATCCCTGCGTTCGACGATTCGCTCTTCCAGCGGGCGGATCTTCAGTGGATCAGGCACTCCTACCTGATGACGCTTCTCTTTGCGTGGGATGAGAACT
>DATJPH010000400.1:0-4964 GCA_035506475.1 Bacteroidota bacterium
TCTACAGGAAAGAGGTTGAAGCCGGCGTGAACGTGACTCCCGCCGAAATCACGGCGGGGATGAGGAGGTATCCCATCCAGCTCCGGGTGGTGATATTCCGGCTCTCTTCTGAGGAATCCGCCCGGATGCTTGCCCGCGCACTGGGACGGCCGGGAAAGGAGATCGACAGCATCTCTTCTGCAGGATATGAGCGTCGCATCGTCTCGCATGATACCGTGACAGTGAGTTTCGGCATTGCCGACGTGTCGCTGGAAGCCGCGGCGTACGCGCTCGACTCCGTTCACCGTGTCTCTCCCGCGTTCCCGTCACCGATGCTCGGCTGGGCGGTCGTTCTCCTTCTTGACAGCGCTCCGAATCCCGCCTGCAGCGCGCAGAGCATCCCCGAGAGGATGATGACGGTGAAGAACACGGTCCGCCGGAGGAAAGCGGAATCCAGGGGATTGCGCTACATGGCTTCCGTGCTCGATCCCCGCAGGGCGGAGGCCGACAGGGGAGCCATCGGGATCCTGGGCAAAGCTCTCCTGGAGATCATCATGGCGGATACGGCCGCGCACAGGGCCGGGGGGCGGTTCATCGTCACGCCGGGGGAAATCGACAGGCTTGAGCAGATGCTGAAGGGCGATCTCTCGCGTGTGCTCGTTGAGATGGAAGGGGGGGGCATCACGCTCGGAGAGGCGATACAATCGTTCCGTCTCGAGCCCTTTACGACCCCCTCGCTCCGGGGCCGCACGTTCGCGTATGTCCTGAACGAGAGCGTGAAGAGAATTGCACGGGAGGAGATCCTTGCCCGCGAAGGCTACAGGAAGAACCTGCAGGCCTCCCCCTCCGTGCGCCACGATATCGAGACCTGGAGAGACAACTGGCTCGCCCACGAGATGGAGGCGGAGATCACGCGCGGGGCGCCCGCGCCGACCGAAGAGGAAGAGATCGGGGGGCTCATCGAGAACGCCCGCCTTCTCAGTCCATCCTACGAGGTGAACGTACGGGAAATTTTCACCGACAGCCTCCCGAAGGCCGCCCGGTACAGGGAGATGGTATCTGCAGGGGAGGACATGGGATCGCTGGCGCGCAGGGTCTCCATGCGCCGTGGCTGGGCCGAGCGGGGGGGAGTATCGGAATACTTTCACGTCGGCTCATTCCCCGAGCTGGGCGTCCGTGCCCTCCTTGCGGATTCGGGTCAGCTGGTGGGTCCCGTGGGTGTCGCGGGCGGGTACTCCCTCTTCCGCGTTCTCGGCAAACACCTCCCCCGCGGCGACAGCGCGGTGACCGTCGATTCGCTCAGGAGGGCACTGCATGAGTATATCCGCTCCGACATCCGCCGGCGTTCCCTCGACAGGTTCATCGCTGCTCTTGCCGGGAAGTTCGGCGTGGAGATGTACGCGGACAGGGTGAAGACGTTGACGCTCTTCAGCCACAGCATGTTCACGCGGCGGTACATCGGTTTCGGCGGCATGATGAACGCCGCACCCGTGCTGCAACCCGACTGGGAATGGGTGCGGGAGTACGTCCGCTCGCAGGCGCAGGTGCCATGAAGGGCCCCCGCAATCCACGGCATGTCCGGTCCCTGAACGGCATCTGGGATATTGCTCCCGGGGACGCCGTGGGCGCGGCCGGCCCGTGGCGCGCCCGGGTTCCCGTCCCCTCTCTTGTCGATTGCGCCGTCCCCACGTACGAGTGGCAGGCGTCCCCCTATCACTGGTACCGCCTGAGATTCAACGCCGATGATGATCTGCCCGGAGAGACGGCGACGATCCGGATCGGCCAGGCGATGTTCGGGACGAGCGTCTGGCTGAACGGGGAGCGGATCGGGGAGGACATTGCCTGCTATACGTCCCAGGAGTACGACGCGGCCCCGTACCTGAGCCGCGCCGGACCGAACGAGATCATTGTCCGCGTGGGGATGAAAGATACGCTCCCCCCTGAGAGCGCCGTCGGGAAAGACCAGGAGCGGCAGACCTTCATTCCGGGCATCTGGGGGGACGTGTCGCTCGTGCACACGGGGAACCCGCGCGCGGTGCTCGTCCAGGTCATCCCCCGCGTCCGGGAGTCCGTCGCCGGCGTGAGCGTGACCGTCCGGAACTCTTCCCCCGACCCTCTTCCCGTAACGCTCGTCTCACGCCTGCGGGAGCACGTGACCGGGCGTCCGGCCGGGAGTGTTCACCACCTCGAGGCCGTCATCCCGGGGGCGGGTCAGAGCGTGCACCGGTTCGACCACGCGGTCGATCCGCTCGTCCCGTGGAGCCCGGAACATCCGTTTCTGTACGACCATTGCGTGGACGTCGTCGTAGACGGCGTTGCCGTGGACACCCTCACCACGAGGTTCGGCATGAGGGAGTTCACCATCCGCGACAAGGGTTTTTTCCTGAACGGGGAACGGATATACCTGAAGGGGGGAAATATCGCTTTTCACAGGTTTCTCTCCGACGCCGGCAGGAAACTGCTCCCGTGGGACGATGCATGGGTGAGGAAGATGCTTGTCGATATTCCGCGAAAGCACAATTTCAATTTCTTCCGCGCGCATATCGGGCAGATGTACAGCCGATGGTACGACATCGCCGACGAGGGGGGGATGCTCCTCCAGAACGAATGGATGTTCTGGACGACGACAGGGAGCGAGTCCCAGATCACGAAGGAGTTCACCCGCTGGCTTGAAGACAACTGGAACCATCCGAGCATCGTTATCTGGGATCCGCTGAACGAGAGTTCCGACCCGGTCGTCCAGAACACCGTCGTTCCGCGGATGAAGCAGCTCGACCCGACCCGGCCGTGGGAATCCGTCGATTTTCTTGAAGAGCACCCGTACATCTATTCGCTGGGGCCGGTCCTCAATGACGGGAAGTTCGGGTTTGCAAGGGGGCTCCGTGAAATAGAGGACTCCCGCACACCCGCCGTCGTGAACGAATTCCTCTGGTGGTGGCTCGACGCGGAGAACAACCCGACCGCGCTCACCACGGATGTCGTCGAGCGGTGGCTCGGGAGCCGGTGGACGAAGGATGATCTTGTCGCCCACCAGTCATTCCTTGCCTCCGAGCTCGTGGAGCTCTTCCGCCGTATGCGCGTGGACGCGATCCAGCCGTTCGTCTACCTGAGTAACAGCGCCGGGCCCACCGGACACTGGTTCCTCGGTGACATCGCCGGCTGCGTTCCCAAGCCACTCCTGGCCACGCTCAGGAATGTGTTTGCCCCGTTCGGTGTGAGCGTGGAGTTGTGGGACAGGCATTTCGCGCCGGGAGAGACGCGGAATGTCCGCCTGTTCGTGTTCAATGACGATCCCGTGGAGCGGGCGGGGAAACTCCGCTGCGGCGTCGTCCGGGGAGACGGCGCCTGGATGAGCGAGTCGCTCGAACGCGTGAAAGTCCCCCCCTCCGGGTCCAGCATCGTCCCCGTGCGCGTGAGTCTCCCCGGGGCACCCGGCCCGTACGAGATCGTTGCCGAGCTTTCGGGATCCGCCGGGATCTCCGCGGTGAGCAGGAAAATCGCGCACGTCTTCGCCGTGGAGCCCGCCGGCCTCGCACGCGAGGTGCGCTGCCTCGTCTCGGATTCCCGGGGCGAGGTGGCCGGATTTCTGGCGGGGGAGGGATTCTCTCTTGTCAGGCTGGGCGCGGAGGATCCCGCCGGCTGCAGCGTCATCATCGTGGGGGAGGGGATGCTGCGGGACCCGGAGTACATCCGTAACATCCCCGCCGTCACCGCGGCCGTCAGGGGGGGCGCGGTCCTCATCGCGATTGAGCCGGAATTCGGCAACCGTGCGGAGGAGGCACTGGGCCTAATCGACGATATGGCGATCGCGATCGCGCGCCGCGAGGACGCCGACAGGGGGGGATACGACTCCTACGTTTTCCCCGAAGACGTGTCCCACCCCCTCTGGAAGAACATCGCTCCCGCTCATCTGAAGATGTTCAACGGTGCGTACGGGGGAGAAATGGTCTCGCAGCATACGGTGAGGCCGGGCGTGCCGATGGACGTCCTTGCACGGTGCGGCCTGAAACTCGCCTATCCGGCCGTGCTGTTCGCGCGCGCTGGCAGCGGATGCGTCGTCGTTTCGCGCATACAGACGAGGGGGCGGCTTACCGGAGGCGGCGACCCGGAGCATCTCTTTGCCCGGCGGGTCGACCCTGTGGCGCGCCAGTACATGATCAATCTCGTCACGGCATTTCTTCCCGGGAGGCAGAGGTCGTGAACGCACGGTCCCGCTTTCTTGCACGACTCGCCTGCATCCTTCCGCTCATCGCGGCATCCGGGGGGTGCTCAGGAGAGCGCGACGGGCGGACGAAGATCACATTCTGGGCGCTCGGGGCGGAGGGGGAGCACGTGGCGAAGCTGATCCCGGGATTCACGAAGCGGCATCCCGATATTGACGTCAGGGTCCAGATCATCCCGTGGAACGCGGCGCATGAAAAACTCCTGACCGCGTTCGCGGGGGGGTCACTCCCCGACGTGTGCCAGCTCGGGAACACGTGGATCCCGGAATTCCGGACGCTGAACGCGATCGACGATCTCACCCCGTGGGTGGCGTCATCGGCGACGGTCCGGGAGGCATCCTACTTTCCCGGGATCTGGGACACCAACGTGATGGATTCACTCGTCTACGGGATCCCCTGGTACGTGGATACGCGTGTCCTCTTTTACAGGTCCGACCTCCTTGCCGCATGCGGCTACACAAGGCCGCCCGGGTCGTGGCAGGAATGGTTCGCATGCTCGGCGAAAATGAAACAGCGCTTCCCCGATAGTTACGCCAATTTCTTTCCGACGAACAACGAGTGGGCCCCCCCCGTGATCCTGGGGATCGAAAAGGGCTCGATGCTGCTGAGGGCGAACAACACGCTCGGGGATTTCAGCGGACCGGAGTTCACCGCAGCGATGCGCGCATTCACCGAATTCTTCGACAAAGGCTGGGCGCCGGTGAAGACCGCCCAGATCGTGAGCGTCTACCAGGCGTTCGCAGAAGGGTATTTCGCGTTGTA
>DATJPH010000401.1:0-2429 GCA_035506475.1 Bacteroidota bacterium
CGGAGCAGATCACCGACCGGGAGAGAAAGATCGCGCGGAAGGATACTTATGTCGGCCTCGTCACGGGAAATATCCCCGAGCCGAATGACGGAGTCTATCATCTCCACCTGAGCCCCCTCGACAAGGCATACAGGGCGGGGAACGATCTCCGGTGCGAGTTTCTCTTCAGCGAGGACTTCAACTCCTACTTCCTCGTCTTCATCTGGTCGGAGGGGGACCGCCAGGTCCAGTTCCGCCTGAAGAAGACCTCATCAAACGGCACGGGGAGGCGCAGGCGGAGCAGGTAGTCCTCAGGCAGATAGTCCTCGTTCTCTCCATCCTTGACACTTCGCCCCCTCCGGGCTAGATTCTAGCGACCGTCCCCTGGATTAGATTGAATCTCGATCGCTATCCCCGAGGTTCGGCCCGAAGGAGAGGCGCATGAGTCGCGTCGTAATCACTTCCTGTTTTCTGCTTGGACTGGTTCCTGCACAGTTTGCTCACGGACGGATTGGTCCGGATTCGAGCAGCGTGATAATCCTGAGTGACCGCGTGGGAGCGGTTATCACGCCGGCCGTCTCCGGGAGATACAACATATTCGGAGGGCGGGGGGGATTTGTCAAGGCTGTCGTGCTTGAGCTTCCCGATTCCTCCTGCGGGATCCTCTTTACGGTTGCCGGGGGAAAAGGTCTCCGCGATACGCTCGTGCGGTACACGTGGCGGAATATTCTCATGATGGCGGAGAAGATCCAGCACTTTCAGGAGCTGGAACGCGGCGCCTATGTCATGGGAAGTATGCCTGTCCGACTCACATTCCCGGGGAGGGATTCGGCCGAGTCGGTGGTCGTTTATCCACCCTCTGGCGCCGGTCCGGCCACGCCCGTGCTTTCATGGAAACTCGAGGATGAACTCATAACTGAAAGTTCTGCAAACACGTGGCCTTCCGGCATGATCCGCCAGCCGGCGGATTCGCTGCCGTTGGCGCGCGCTCCGGGACTCACGCAGCCCATCATCTATCCTCATCTTGCGCTCGGTATCGGCATCCGCACGACCTCTCCTTCATTCTCCGTCTCCCCTGGTGGAGCGGCCCTGGTGTCCTCCTCCGATGTCCTGGGGATGTTCAGCATCATGCCGGAACTTGTCCTTACGGAGGATGTCGGCATTCAGATCGACTGGGCATTCAATTTGGCTGACTGCTGGACGACAGGCGCGACAGTGGTGCTCTACACACATCCGTTCGAAGATCCGGGTGTACGCCCTTTTGTTGAAGCAGGAGCTGTCTGGTCATATATTCACGATTACCTGCCTCTTGAAGGGGATCCACCGGCGTACGTCAGGGCCCACAATGGCGGCTTTCAGGCGGGGTCCGGCGTCGGGTTTTCCCTGGGGAGCGTGGTGTCGCTTGTCCTGGATGTCTCCTACGAGCGAATCGGCAAAACTTCGGACGCACTTGTGGACTACGTCTACACGGGGGGATCGGGAGCAAGTCCGCGCGTCACGGCTGTTTCAGTAGGTCTGAGCGGCTTCCGGTTCGGGGCGCGGTTGAAATTCGAGTGAAGGTGACGCCAGTGCTCAAGAACATTTCGTTGCATGTGCCGGCATTCATAGCCGGACTCTTGCTCGCGGGGTGTATCTCGACGGGGGATATTCGGACGTACGGTGACCTCGCGAGCGCCCGCGGGGAGTCGATACGTCTCGTGACTGTTGACACGACCGTGTACGACCTGGAAAGTTTCACGTTCAACGATTCTCTCCTCAGGGGGGAAGGGGAGCGTTGCGTGGGCGGCCGCTGGCAGCGCTATTCCGGCGAAATTCCCCTGTCGACAATTGTGTATCTCCACACTCGGAACGTCAACGTCGCCGGATCCGTCATCTGTGCCGGCTTGCTCGGCATTGTTGTCGAAGCGACGTTGCAAAGGCCGCTCGACAGCGGAATGTCGGTCTACCGGAGGATGGGAGGCGACGGCATGCCGTGATACAATGGAACTCATCGGAACCCGTTCCACCCCGGGCACTCTATGCGCGTGACGTTCCATGCGAGCCCGTCCCGCCTCAGGTGTAGTGTCGCGATCCCCGAGGCGTGGAGCTGACCGAGCGTCCCGGCCTCGAGCCCCGACCATGAGAGCGCGAACTTGACGGTCGCCTGCCGCCCGGTGATTGTACACTCCCTCTCGGTCACGTCGGAGGATGTAAAGACCGCCACGGACGAAACAAACCTCTCGAGTGCCTGCCTGAACTCATCCCGCGTGACTGCTCTGCCTGAAGCGCTGCAGAGCGCGCCGCCGTCGATCCTCCGCATGCAGGAATCGACGTCCCTCCCGAAAAGCGCATGGAGGAAACGTCCCGCGAACATGGATGCGCACGCCCCCTCGTCGGGGTGAAAGTCGCTGTAGACGAAATTGTGCGTCATCCCCTCCAGGTGGACGTCGTCGATCTCCATGGCAAACAGC
>DATJPH010000402.1:0-2692 GCA_035506475.1 Bacteroidota bacterium
AGGCTGAACCCCGTCGCCACGTCACCTGACAGATGAAGATCGTCACCTGGAATGTCAACGGCATTCGGGCGCGCGCCCTCGCGTTCGAACGATGGATCCGCGCCCGCCGGCCGGATGTCGTCTGTCTCCAGGAGATCAAGGCCCATCCCGACCAGGTTCCCGAAGAGCTCAGGGAGATCCGCGGGTACTCGTCCTACTGGCACGGCGCGCGGGGCGGGTACAGCGGCGTCAGCATCCACGTGAGCGAGTCGCTCGGCCAGCCCGAATTCTCCATCCCCTACTTCGACGAGGAAACGCGGGTCCTCCAGGCCCGTGCGGGGGGACTCACCGTCGTCAACGTCTACACCCCGCTCGGGCAGAAGAGCTACAGCCGGAAGATCGCCTTCCTGGGATCGCTCGTGAAGTACATCGATGCGCTCTGCTATGAGGGGGAGAACGTGATCCTGTGCGGCGATCTGAACGTGGCGCACCGGGACGCGGACGTCCACCCTGAAATGTACGTTGAGGACATGCTCTGCACCCGGTCCGACGAGCGGGGGATGATCGACGCCCTGCACGCGCTCGGCATGAAGGACCTCTTCCGGATGCACCATCCCGACGACGCGCATGCCTACTCCTGGTGGCCGTATTACGGGGGGGCCAGGGCGCGCAACGTGGGATGGCGGATCGACTATATACTGGCCCCCTCGGCGATCGCGTCGTCATCGAGCGGATGCTGGATCGAGCGGGAGGAATCGAGCTCCGATCACTCGCCGGTGCTGGCGGAGATCGGGCCGCTCCCGAAAAAGAAATGACGGACGCGCACCAGGGCCTTCTCGCCTACTACTACTTCGGGTTTCACTCGGCGCTCATCAGGTACAGGGCGCTGACGATGCTGGGGTGGGCTGTCACGGCCGTCGGAGCGGCCGGGCTCCTGATTGCCTGGCACGACGGGAGCGGCCTCCTTGCCTTCGCGGTGGACTGTGCGGCGGTGGTGGCGGGGATCGCCCTTGTCCAGGGGAGCGTTGCCGCGCTTGACCAGTATGTCCGCATCGGCTTCCCCGTCCCGGAGGAATTTCAGGGGGAGATGGCAGGGGGGATCGCCGAGTGCGCCCGGCTCATGGAAGAAATCGACAGGGGGGGATGGCAGGAAGCCCTGGCGGCGCTCCGCGCGCTGCGGGGCATGCGCGGGCGCTACCCCTTTCCCCCCCTCTAGGCGAACGAACGTCCAACAACAACACCGGAGAGACCAATGGCGGGCCGTGTAGAGGAGTTCAACGATTTCCGCACGAAGATGAACAACCGGATACTCGGAATCGACAACCGCGCGATCAAGCGATTCTTCGGCGTCGACACGCTTACCTACGAGCCGGGAGCCCTCGATGCGAAGACGAAAGAGATGCTCGGGCTGGTCGCATCCATGGTGCTCCGGTGCGACGACTGCGTCTCGTACCATGTCCAGCAGTGCAAGAAGGAGGGGGTGACGGATCCGGAGATGTATGACATCTTTTCCGTCGCGCTTGTCATCGGCGGATCGATCGTCGTTCCGCACATGCGCAGGGCTGTGGCATTCCTCGATGAGCTGAACGAGCGGGGCGCGGCATGACCTCGGGGAGGCATCCCGGGCCGGCGCTCGCATGGGTGGCGGTCTTTTCGCTCGCATTCGCTTTTGTGGAGGCGAGCGTCGTGATCTACCTGCGCGCGCTCTACTACCCCGACGGGTTCAGCTTTCCCCTCAAGCTGATGCAGGCCGGATTCCTGCGCGTCGAGATCGCCCGGGAAGCCGCGACGATCATCATGCTCGCCTCCGTCGGGATCATCGCGGGGTTCAGGCCGTGGGAACGGTTCGGCTACTTCCTCTTTGCGTTCGGAGTCTGGGACATCGCGTTCTATGCATGGCTCCTGGCCGCGGTCGGCTGGCCCGGTTCCCTCTTCGACTGGGATATCCTCTTCCTGATCCCGCTCCCCTGGATCGGTCCCGTAATCGCTCCCATGGCGATCTCACTCCTGATGGTGGCATTCGGCGCCGTCATGGTCCTCCGGTCGGCCGCGGAGAAGAGGTTCCGCCCGGGCGCCCTCTCGTGGGCGCTCGGCCTGGCGGGGACGGCGTCCGTTCTCTATTCGTTCATGGCCGACACGGACGCGGGGATCAGGGGGGCCTATCCAATCCCTTACCACTATGGCCTGCTTGCCGCGGGTCTGGCCGCCTACATCGCGGGTTTTGTCACCGCATGCCGCGCCGCCCGCTCCATGACAGGAACGCCTGCAGGAGACTGAATTGAAAACTCTCGTTTACGCGCTCCTCGTTCTCCTTGTCGCCGCCGCGTCCCCGCTGAACGCGCAGTCCCCCGACGGGCCGTGGATCGGTTCCATAAACGTGGCGGGGACGGAGTTGAAGATCATGGTAACGTTCCAGACGAAGGGAGATTCCCTCTCCGCGACGATTGACATCCCGCAGCAGATGGCGATCGGCCTCCCGCTCCGGAACGTCTCCTGGCGGCCGCCGAAGACGCATTTCGAGCTTCCGGCGGGACCCGGACTCGCGGTCTTCGACGGGCGGATCGTGAACGACAGTGTGAACGGGGATTTCACGCAGGCGGGTTTTGCGGGGACGTTCCGCCTGGAACGGGGAAAGGACGTCCGTACGGCTCCTCCGGAGGCGGCGGTCCCTCCCCCGTACAGGGAGGAAGAGATCGCGTTCAAATCCGGAGAA
>DATJPH010000403.1:0-5345 GCA_035506475.1 Bacteroidota bacterium
ACAACGCGAGGCTCAAGAAGAGGCTCCGGGAGATCGTGCGCGACGGCTACTCGGTCGCCGACGCCGAGTACAAGCCCGACCTCTGCGCCATCTCGGTGCCGATCTACGATCACAACGGGAAGGTCGTCGCCGCCCTCATGACGGGGATCCAGTCCGAGCGGAAGAAGAAGGAGGAGGTGATCGCGCGGATCGTCAGGATTCTGAAGAGGGAAGCGGCCGTCATCTCGCACGCGATCGGGTACGCGGAGGCCGCCGCATGAGCCCGTCAAGCGCCAAACCCCTTGAGCTCGGGATCGTCAGCGACGAGATTGCGACCGATTTCCGCACGGCGGTCCGCCACGGGCTTTCCTGGGGCATCACGCGGTACGAAATCCGCTGCCTGGCGAGCGGCCGGGTCCCCGAAGTGAACCTCGATGAGTGGGATGATCTCCTTGCCGCCGTCAGGGAGCACGGCCTGGCGATCACCGCCCTCTCCCCGGGGATCCTGAAGCACTCCCTGGACAGGGAGGACGACCTCCTGCGGGAGGTCCGGGAGACGCTCCCCCGCACGATCGATTTGGCCGGAGCGTGCGGCGCGGGGCTCGTCATCGCTTTCGGCGTGCAGAAGCGCGCCGCCCCTGCGGCCGGGGACCACGCCCGCGTCGTGGATCTCCTCCGGCGGGCCGCGGAGACCGCGCAGAGGGGGGGGGTGAAGCTTGCGATCGAGAACGAACCGGGGTTTCACTGCGACACCGGTGCCGCGACGCGGAAGATCATCGACGAGGTCGCTTCCCCCGCGCTCGGCGCGAACTGGGACCCGTGCAACGCGTTCGGGACCGACGAGATCCCGTACCCCGACGGGTACGCGGCCATCCGCCCTGTGATCATGAACGTCCATGCAAAAGATACCGCGCGGGGTTCGCTCATCCAGTGCGTCCCGATCGGCGAAGGTGTGATCGACTGGGCCGGCCAGATCCGGGCTCTCGTGGCCGACGGGATCGTCCCCCACGTGACGATCGAGACCCACTGCCTCCCCCTTGTCGAGCAGTCCGGCAAGAACGTCCGCACGCTCCGCGCGCTCATAGGAGACGCTGTCCACACGCCGGGATCGTAAGAAGGAAGGCGCGACCCGTATACCCAGGCACGACAATGGCACGACTGTTCGGCCGGGAGACCGGCAGGCAAGAGATTGAGACGTCGACGGGGACGCTGGCCCAGGTGGCCGGAATCCGGATGATGACGCTCGCCGACGGCGCCGAGCAGGGGGTGAGGATCGCGGACGTGCGGACCGGGTCGGGTCTCCGTTACCAGGTGACGCTCGACAGGGGGATGGACATCTCCGTCGCCGAGTATCGCGGCATCCCGCTTGCCTTCAGGACCCCCGCCGGCGACGTCCATCCATCCCGGTTCGAGCCGGAGGGGCGCGGCTGGCTCCGGACGTTCCCGGGCGGGCTGATGACGGGGTGCGGCATGACCTACTGCGGCGCCGCCGGCGCCGACGGGGAAGCCTCACTCGGTCTGCACGGCAGGCTCTCGCACACGCAGGCCGAAGAGGTCTCCCGGGCCCAGGAGTGGCAGGCCGACGAGTGTACGTTCCGCCTCACCGGGAGGCTGAGAGAGAGCACGATGTTCGGCGAGAACCTCCTCCTTGTCAGGACGATCGAATCTTCCCTGGGCCGTTCGACGATCGCCATCCGCGACACCGTGCGGAACGAATCCCACGAGCGCACACCCCTGATGATGCTCTACCATATCAATGCGGGGTGGCCGCTTGTGGAACCGGGCACGCGCCTCCTCCTGGGGAGCGCGCAGACATCCCCCCGGGACGCGGACGCCGTTCGCGGGCTGGCCGATTGGAAGGTCTGCTCCGGACCGGTGGCGGGATTTGCCGAGCAGGTCTACTACCATGAATGCGTCCCCGACGGCGAGGGATACATATCGGCGCTGCTTGCCAACAGCAGGCTTCCGCTCGGGCTCCACCTCCGGTTCAGGGCCAGGGAGCTCCCCCGGCTCATCCAGTGGAAGATGATGGGTGAAGGAACGTACGTCATGGGGCTGGAGCCCGCCAACTGCCGGGTCGGCGGCAGGGGGGCCGAACGGCGCGAAGGGACGCTCAGGTTCATCGACCCCGGCGAAGAATGCTCGTTCGAAGTGCAGCTGAGCGTCCTCGACGGCCCCGAGGAGATTCGATCGATCGCGAACAGGTACCGGCTCGGCTGACGCCTCCCGGGCGCGGGCGCGGGCCACGATGTCCACATCGGAGGTTGACTATGTCCACGACACGACGTGCATTCCTGAAAGCGGGGGCGATCGCCGCCGCGGGACTCCCTCTTCTCCCCCCCCTCACACACGCCGCGAAGGTCTCCTCTGCGACCGCATTTCCGGCGCCGGGAGATCCGCTCCCCGGTGAGCCGGGGGGCCTCTTCTTCGACGCCGCAGATCTCCCGCGCATGCGCGAGGCGCTCAAGCACCCGCATGTCGCCTCCTACTGGAAATCGGTCACGGAGGCGGACCTTGCCGCGGACCTGAATTTTATCCGGAAAGAGGCGAAATTCAACGACCACTCCAAAGACCTCCTCAGGGTCCGCCAGATACTGGAGAGGACATCGTTCATCTATGCCCTGACCGGCGACGCGGCCCAGCGGGACGCCGCGAAGGTCGCCGTGGACAAGATACTCGCCTACCCGAAGTGGGACTATTTTCTCGAAGGGGGAGAGGAGGTGATCGGCCTGCAGCGGGCGCCGGAGGTGACGATCGCCATGGCGTGCGCCACGCAGTGGCTTGCAGGTGCGATAACGAAGGAGACCATCGCCGAGATGGAGAAGCAGATCGGCGAAAAAGGTGCGCCGGCCTGCTACAGGACGCTGTACGGGATGAAATACCCGGACAGGGTGCGCGGTTGGGGGTTCGATCCCGAGGACGACTATCCGTTCCACGTCGACATGCGCCGCTGGCCCCTCATACTGAATTCGACGAACCTGAAGGCCATTCCGATCGCCGGCCTGGGGATCGCCGGGTGCCTCCTGAAGGGGAAGCATCCGCAGGCGGAGCGGTGGATCGCGATGGCCGAGGGGAGCGCAAAGGCGTTTTCGGTCATGTACGGACCGGACGGCGCGTATGACGAAGGGGTGGGATACTGGGCGTACACGTCTCTCCACCTGGCGCTCCTTGCCGAAGTGATCCGGCGCCGGGAGGGGAGGGACATCTCGGGGATGATCAACTTCCCGGGGACCGTCCGGTACGGCCTCAGGATGTGGATGCCGGTAACGGGGAGGCCGAACGACTGCGTCGACTTCGGCGACGCCTGGGCGATCGCGGACGTCTCGGTCGCCGCATGGACCGCGAGCCGCATGAAAGACCCGATCGCGCAGTACGTCGCGACGCACGTGGGGGAGCTCGGGAGCCCCTGGTCCGTGATCTGGCTCGACCCCGCGGCAACGGAGGAGACGCCGGGCCGGTCGCTCTGCGACGTCCGGTTCTCGAACGACTGGGTGGTGTCGCGGAGCGGGTGGGGGGTCCAGGACGGCACGGTCGCCCTCCGGAGCGGCGGGCCTTCCAATCACGAGCACGCCGACAGGAACAGCGTCATATTCAAGGCGCACGGCGAACGGATCTACCACGATCCGTACCACGCCGCCTACCCGTACACCGATCCCCTCTGGACGCTCCGCCTGACGAAATCGCACTCGGCGATCCTCATCGGCGGGAAGGGGCACCAGTACCACGACGGCCACGAGGGGACGAACGCATCGTTCGCGGAGTCCCATGTGGTGGCATACAGCGCCGATGCGCGGTCGATGACGGTCACGAGCGACGCCACCGCGGCCTACAGGCTCGTCAACCCGGACGTGGAACTCGTGATGCGGACGCTCGTCTTCCTGAAGCCGGATATACTCGCGGTTGTCGACCGGGTCAGGCTCGCGAAGAACCCGCTCCCCGTCCAGGCGCGGTTCCAGATCGACAACTCCGACGGGCTGGGATCGGTCGTCGCCGATGCAGCGACGTTCACCGTCCTCCGCCCGAACGTCACCGCCCGCGCCATGGCTCTCTCGGCAGGCGCCGTCACCGTTAGGACCGGCGCGCTCGAGATCCCGGCGGACAAGGGGGTCTTCCCGTACGCCGAGGCCGAATCGGCCGCGGGGCTCGAGCACACGATGATCACGCTCTGCGAGGCGCACGCGCGCCCGGCCGCCGCGAAACCCCTCCGGGCGGTACGGGACGGGGGGAGATGGGAGTTCTCGGGAGAGCGCGAGGACCGGCTCATCTCCTTCACGATCGACACAACAACCGACATTCCGCGGGTCACAATCGGCTGACGACAATGAAACCATCAGACGCATATTTCGAAGAGGCGCTCCGCTACATCCCCTGGGGGACCCAGACGAACGCCAAGCGCCCCCTCCCGTTTTTCGCCGAGACGATGCCGAAGTTCATCGTCAGGGGAAAAGGGTGCAGGATCTGGGACATGGAAGGGAAGGAATACATCGATTACCGCCTCGCGCTCGGGCCGGTGACGCTCGGCTACTGCTTCGACAGGGTCGACGACGCCGTGCGGGAGCAGATGTCAAAAGGGGTGCTCTTCAGCATGGCGAGCCCCATCGAGCTCCAGCTTGCGAAGAAAGTCTGCCAGATGGTCCCGAACGCGGAGATGGTCCGGTTCATGAAGACCGGCGAGGATGCCAACTCGTGCAACGTCCGGATCGCGCGCGCCTGCACGAAACGGGACATGATCCTGATCAGCGGGTACCACGGGTACCCGGACTGGTTCGCGGCGGAGGAGGGCCCCGCCAACGGCGTCCCGCAGTTCATGAGGGAGTATGTCCGGCCGATCCCCTGGGGGAACTGCGAGGCCGCGGAGAAGCTGATCCGGGAGTACGGCGAACGGCTTGCCTGCGTCGTCACGATCGGGTACGATTTCAACGAGGATACGAGCGGCACGTTCCTGAAGCTCCTCCGGAGCCTGACGAAGGAGTACGGCGCGCTCCTTGTCCTTGACGAGGTCCTCACCGGGTTCCGGCTGGCCCCCGGGGGAGCGCAGCAGTACTACGGCGTCGACGCCGATCTCGCGGGGTACGCCAAGGCGCTCGCCAACGGGTACCCCCTCTCGGCCTACTGCGGACGGCGGAAGTACATGGAGATGCTCAACACGTTCAAGATCACCACGACCTACGCAGGTGAGACGCTCTCGATGGCTGCGGCCGTGGCGACGCTCGACTGTATGACGCGCGAGAAAGTCCACGAGCACATATGGGCGATGGGGCGTCGGCTCATGGACGGGTTCAACGCCCTTGCCGCTGATCTCGGCATCAACGGCCATGCCGCGGGCCTCCCCCCTGCCTCCTGGCTCAAGTTAGAGGGTCCCGACC
>DATJPH010000404.1:0-2071 GCA_035506475.1 Bacteroidota bacterium
TGCCGGACGTACCGGACGGGGATCTCCAGGGGCGGCCGGCCGAAGGACCTGCCGACGATGAGATTCAGCACCTCGGGGTACGACCCGGAAAGGCGGATCTCCAGGTCGATGAGGGTCCCGAGCACCTCGACGCGGTCGCCCGTGCGACGGAGGACCTTGTCACGGAGGAGCTGGGAGATGAAGAAGAACTCGGGGAGAGAAGCGTCGGTCGCGGGCTCTGCCATGGCGAATCTCCTACTTTCCCGCAAGGATGAGGAAGAACTTCACGAACAGTATGGCCACGAGGGCGAGGAGGTAGATCCGCAGGAGAAAGAGGGCGATCCTCACGCTCGGTGTCAGCTTCATCCAGCGCCCCGCGTACTTCTCGTTGATCTCGCGGAGCTTCGAGAATCCCCGGCCCAATGCCGTCCCGGGAGAAGTACGCGCACGATTCCTGTCCGGCGACATCACGAGCCTCCTACTTCAGTATCCCGGGGAAGAGCGCCGTCACGGCGTACATCGTTGACAGCGCCACGATCATGATGACGACCGCCACCGCGATGACGTTCTGCGCCGGCGTGTTCCTGAACTCCCCCATGCGCTCCTTGTCATTGAGGAGAAGGATGAGGAACACCATGGCGGCCGGCAGGAGCGTCGTGGCGATGACCTGGACGAAGAGCGTGACGAGAACGAGCGGCGCCCCCGGGATGAGCACCACGGCGCCCGCGGTTGCCAGGAGAAGGACGTAGCTCGCGTAGAACCAGGGCGCCTCGCGGATCTTGCTGTTCAGGGAGTGGGCCCAGCCGAAGACCTCGCCGAAGGCCCACGAGCTGGCCAGGGAGATGCAGATGGCGCCGAGGAATCCGGCGTCGAACAGCCCGATGGCGAGGAATGTCCCCAGCCACCTGTTGACCCCCATGAGAGAGACCGCGGCGGTGGCCGCGTCCGGGACCGCGGAGCCCTTCAGCGCGGTCCCCGTGGTGATGATGATGAAGATCGCGACGAGCACAGTGGCGACTGCGCCGATGGCCGTGTCGAGCCTGCCCCAGGGGATGTCCCTCTCCTTGAGGCTCTTGTCCACGACCGAGCTCTGCTGGAAGAAGATCATCCAGGGCGCGATCGTCGTCCCGATGTTGGCCATGAGGAAGAAGAACATGTCGTTGTTGAAGCCTCCGGGAAAATGCGGGATCACGCCGGAGCGGAGGATGTCGGAGACCGAGGGATGGACCAGGATGGCGCCGGGGATGTAGACGAGGTTCAGGAGGCAGAAGGCGAACGCGATCTTCTCCCACGTCCAGTACCTGCCCTGGAGCACCATGAGCAGCATGACGAGAGAGACGACGATGATCGTGACGAGCGGCGGGATGTGGAAGATGCTGAGCGCCGCCGTCATGCCGATGAACTCCGTGATGAGGGTGAGCCAGTCGGTCAGGATGAGGTCGGTCAGGGAGAACCATCCCCAGAACGGACCGAACGCCTCGAAGATGGCCTCGGCGTGGCCGCGCTTCGTCACGGCGCCCAGCCGCACGGTCATCTCCTGGATCACGTATGCGATCGGCCCGAGGATGACGAGAAACCAGAGCAGCCCGTACCCGTAGCGGGCCCCCGTTGCCGCGTACGTCGTGATGCCCCCGGCGTCGTTGTCCGCGACCATCACGATGATGCCCGGGCCGGTCACGGTCAGGAAGATGGCAAACCACTTCCAGCCTCTCCTGAGCGTGTAGTACACCCGGGACATGAATCCGAGCCGTGTCTTCTTCCGGGGAATGCGTGCCGCGGTTGACACAGAGAATCTCCTTCCTTCGCTCTCTCCCGCGACAAGGAGGCTTGTGCGCCGCAGCCATGGACGGCCGAGTGAACTCCCCCCCTGGTCCAGCTTTGGCACTGCGTGTCGTAGGGGAAGTCCCCAGCCGCCTGGTGCAGGGCCTTAATCCGGCCCTGCCTGGTCTGCCCCTTGGCGTCTTTCGACGTTTCGGTGCAGCGGCCTGTGTCCCGCGCAGACGCCTCGCCTAACGAGGTTTTCTTCTACCGTAGGCATAGGTAATGCCTTTGCGGGGGGGTGTCAATAGCCGGGAGCGCGGAAAACCCGCGC
>DATJPH010000405.1:0-3904 GCA_035506475.1 Bacteroidota bacterium
AGCGTGCAGTCGACGGCACAGCCCCGGTTATGGCGGGAGCCCTTCGACGGGTCCGCCACGAACCTGTGAAGGCGCGCCGGGGTTTCATCCCAGAATTTCTTCGTCACGGACCAGGGGCGGTAGGCGTCTTTCACGAGCAGCCCGAACCCGTGCGCGCGGAGCGCACGGGACGCACGCACGAGCGCCCCTGCGGCGGGACGTTGCAGAAACGCCCGCGCTTCGGCATACATCGGACGTTTCATGAAGTTGTCCGGCGTCGCATAACGGATATCGAGATGGATCGAGGTATCGAGGCGGACGATCTCGACGAGATCGCTGGGGCGGAATGTGCCGGGCTCGCGCGGCTGGGCCGCGAGCGGGAATGCGGAAAGCAGACCGCAGATGAGCGCGGATGCCAAATAGCGGAATTGCATGGACGGCGACGGCCTCCTACTTCGCCGCTTCCCTTTCGAGCTTCTGCTGGCGGCGCCATTTCTTGAACGCGACGTCGAACTGCGCGTAAAACTCCCTTGCATCGAACGGCGAGATGCTCAGGTCGCGGCTCCTCAGCGGCGTGTTCCACCAGGGGATCACCACGCGCATGATCCGGTACCCGGTCACGAGGCGTATAAGGATCTCCCCCTGGGCGGAACCGAATCCGAACGAGTAGGGGGGCAGGATGTTGAGCGCCACCTCCTTCAGCCAGACCTTGAACGACATCGTGCCGTAGTCCGTTATCCTCCCGAACGGATCGATGATCTTGAACCGGAACGGGCGGAGGGACCGGAGGCGGCTGTTGATGAGCGAGAGCTGATCGATCTCGGAGAAGTGGATGGAGAGGGTCGTCCCTTCCCTGTAGATGATCCGCACCTGGTCTTCAATAAGATCGTACAGCTTGGGCCGGCCGCGGAGGAAGGGGACGACACCCAGATACCAGAGCGAAATCGCGTACCAGACGCAGAGCGAGCTCGCAAGGATGCCGACCGCAAGCTGTTCGACGATATCGACCGTGTGCGAACGCCCCAGGATCCTTATGTAGGCGAAGATGGGGAGAATCGGGATCAGCATCGCGATCAGGGGAGGCGTGATGGCCTTGAGCGTCGCCGCGACGCTCCCCTTCGCGCTCGCCGACTGGTACAGCTTCTTGACGGCGACGTTCTTCCTCTCAAAGAAGTCCTTCGACTCCTCCTGCGAGTACATCTGCCGGACCTTGTGGCCGGACCGGCTCAGGTATTCGGCGGCCTTGTCCCACTGTTCCGCTTTTTCGTAGTGAAACGCCAGGAGCTCATAGAACTCGACAAGGCGGTCGGCAAAGAGCTCCTCGATTGCGCGCGCGATGGCCCCGTGCAGCTCTTTCCTCTTGTTGAGCAGGATCGTGTTGTAGGCAACTTCCTGGATCAGGTAGTGCTTGAAGAGGTACTCCGCTTCGTGGGCTTCGTCTTTTTCGAGGACGAGCTCGAGCGCTTTCAGCTCCGTGAGGTTCCCCGAGACGTCGTTCTTCCTGTCGATGACCTGTTCGAGGAGGGTCTGCGAGAATTCCCTCCCGATCACGGAGGCGCTGAACAGGACGTCCTTGATGCTGTCCTGGATCCTGTCGATCCGGGCCATGATGATCCCCTGGATCGTCTCGGGAACGCCGGCCTCGATGTTGTCGGTCAGGATCTCCAGCTTGCGCCGGCGGATGGCGATGATCCTTTTGTCGATCATCGTCTTGATGATCTCCTGGATGAAGAAGGGGTTCCCCTCCGACCGGCTCAGGATCAGGTCCTCAAGCGCCTGCGGCACCGAATCCACGTCCATCCGGAGCTTCATCATCTTGAGGGCTTCGCTCCTTGTGAGCCGGTTCAGGTCCATCACGTCGGCTCCCTCGGAGATCCGCTTTGCGTGTGCGTACTCGTCCCTGTAGATCAGGACGAACAGGGAGAGGACGACGTTCGTCGTGCGGGAGAAAATGTACTCCAGGAGCTCCTGTGAGAACCTGTCGATCCAGTGAAGGTCCTCGAGGATGAACGCAATCGGCCGCCGGGCGGCGATCGCGCTCAGGAGCGCGCGCGTCGCCTGGAAGACCCGCTGCTTCCGTAGCGTCTCGTCGACGAGAAGGATCTCCTCGTAGCGGAGCGACAGGAGCGTCCCCAGGTATGGCTCGTGCTCATCGAGGGCGAGCGTGTGGGTGATCTGCCGGAGCCTCTTCCGAATGTCGGCTTCCGGGACGTCGGCGCCGACCTTGAGGAGGCTCTTCATCAGGGTCGTCCAGAGGTAATACGGGGTGTTCACCTCGAAGCTGGAACAGGAGCCCTCGTAGGCCGCGATCCCCGACTTGTACGCAAGCTTGATCAGCTCCCCCTTCAGTCGGCTTTTGCCGACCCCCGCCTCCCCCTGGATACAGAGCGTCACCTGGTTCTTGTCGAGCACCGATTCCAGCGCGCGCTTGATCGCGCCGATCTCTTTCTCGCGCCCGACGAACTCGTTTCTCCCGAATCCCCCTTCTTTCCCCTCCCCTTCGGCCTTGAGGGATTTCAGCTTGTACACCGGGACCGGGGACGCTTTCCCCTTGAGCGTCATGCGGAACGGGCCTTCCGACGACGCGAGGTTCGCGATGAGCTTCTGCGTGTCGGCGGTGAGATAGATCTCCCCGCTCGGTGCAAGTTCGACGAGCCGCGCCGCAAGATTGACGGTGTCGCCGATGACCGAGTAATTCATCCGCAGGTCGCTCCCCACGTTCCCCGCGATGACCATCCCCGAGTGGAGGCCCACATGCAGGCCCAGGCGCGCGGGGAGCTGGATGGCGGTCTGGTTATTGAACCGCTCGATATCGGCGAGCATGTCGAGCGCACACCGTGCGGCGCGCTCCGGGTCGTTCTCGTGGGCAAGGGGCGCTCCGAAGATCGCCATGATCCCGTCGCCGATGAACTTGTCGATCGTCCCCTCGTACTTGAGGATCGTGGAGATCAATCCGCGGAAACAATCGTTCAGGATCGTCGAGACGAGCTCGACGTCCATTTTCTCGGACAGGGCGGTGAAGCCGACGACATCGGCGAACAGGACCGTGACGTGACGGCGTTCGCTTTCAATCTGTTTGCCGGCGTTGAGGATCTTGCGGGCGAGCTCGGGGGGGATGTAGTTCTTGATGAGGGCGAACCCGTCGACGATCGGACGGGGGGCGGCGACGTCCGAAAGGGTGGCCCCGCAATTCAAACAGTACCGTGAACCTTCAGGAACTTCCGCCGAGCAGACTCTGCAGTTCATGAAAATCTCATTGTGAGGAGCGGGGCCGTCATGGTACCCTCCGGGCGCGACAGCCCCGGTGCCGCTCCAGTCAGCTGGCCGGGGAGGGGGCGGCAGTCCGGAAACACTCAATCGGTGACAATATATCGCCCGTTGGCCTCAGAAGCAAGCGTCGCCCCCAGCGGCGTGCGCCGCAAGGAATCCCCCGCCGGGCGGCGCGTCGCGGACGATCCGTATCCCCGCGTAACCTCTCCAGCCGGCCGTGTCCGGGGCACACTCAAACGAATTGACGTAGATCCGGCCCGGGATATCCGCATCCAGGCCGGGAAGGCGGTCGCACCGGAACGACAGGAGAAGCGGCACCGCCGCCGGAACAAGGCCGTACCGACGATCGTTCTTCATGGCGTCACCTCACTCGTGAAACGCAAGAACCTCTCCAGCGTGTCCCGGCATCCGGAACTGACTGAAGAGGTTCCTTCCAAAGAACGTCCATGCGCCCCGGCACACCTTCCTCCCCCGGGAGAGACGGGTCAGGCGAAGCTCTTGACAGCCTCCTCGCGCGTGTCATACACGTCGAAGACGAGCGTCAGCTTCGTGATGACGAAAATGTTTGTGATGTTCTTGTTCAAGCCGCACAGCTTGATGTGCCACCCTTTTCTCGAGTAGCTGGCGTGCGCGGAGACCAGCACGCCGATCGCGG
>DATJPH010000406.1:0-9954 GCA_035506475.1 Bacteroidota bacterium
CATTCTTCAAGGGACCCCCATACGGATTTGGGATGCTCGCGGCCGGGCTCATCCTTGCTGTGATGGTTCTTCCCATTATTGCTTCGATATCCCGTGACGTTCTGCAGGCAATACCTAACCTCCAGCGTGAAGCGGCGCTCGGACTGGGGGCAACGAGGTGGGAAACGACGAGAGTCATCCTCTCGTCGGCAAAATCGGGCATACTTGGAGCGACATTGCTCGGCCTCGGCCGGGCCGTGGGAGAGACGATGGCGGTCACGATGGTCATCGGAAACCGTTCGGAGATCTCGGCGTCGCTCTTCAGTCCCGCGTACAGTATGGCCAGTGTCATCGCGAACGAATTTGCCGAAGCGAGTTCATCGATGTATACCAGCGCGCTGATTGAGATTGCGCTCGTCCTCTTCGCCATGACCATCGTATTGAACGCGCTCGCCCGGTTCATCGTGTGGAGCGTGACCCGGAGGTTCAAGACATCATGACCTCTAATGAGAAACTGTACCTTCTCTGGCGCAAGACGAAGAACAACGCAATGCTCCTGTTTTCGCTGACCTGTCTTCTCCTCGCGCTCGTGCCTCTTGTGCTCATCTTTTCGTACACGTTGATCCAGGGGATTTCTGCGCTCAATATTGATTTTTTCATCCAGATGCCGAAACCGGTCGGTGAGACGGGAGGGGGGATGGCGAACGCCATCGTGGGAACCGGGATCCTTATCTCGCTCGGCGCCCTCTTTGGATTGCCTGTCGGCATCATGGCGGGGATCTATCTTGCGGAGTACGGCGACAACCCGTTTGCCGGGACGGTCCGTTTCCTTGCGGACGTCCTGAGCGGTGTCCCGTCGATCGTTGTGGGAGTCGTGGCATACGTGATCGTCGTCCTTCCGATGAAGCATTTCTCCGCACTTGCGGGAGGCGTTGCGCTGGCCATACTCATGATCCCTACAGTCACCCGGACGACGGAAGAGATGATACGGCTTGTCCCTCAATCCATGAGGGAGGCAGGGCTGGCGATCGGGATACCAAGGTGGAAGACCACGCTCAGGATCATACTGCCGACAGCCATGAAGGGGATTACCACGGGGATCCTCCTGGCCATTGCGCGCGCTGCCGGGGAGACGGCGCCGCTCCTGTTCACGGCGCTCGGCAACAGGTTCTGGTCGACCGCGATTGATCAGCCGATAGCATCATTGACAGTCTTCATCTACGACTATTCAAAAGCGCCGTTTGAAGACTGGATCCGGCAGTCATGGGGGGCGGCGTTTGTCCTGATCGCCCTTATCTTTGTACTGAGCGTCATATTCCGAATCGTCACACGGAGCCGCTATGCGGAGCATTGATCTGGCAACAACTTCCGAGAGGAAAGTCATGGATGTCCCTTCTGGCGAACCGTCACCTGCCGTCGAAGCGGCGACGCCGGCCAAGATGGTTGCAAAAGACGTCGACGCATTCTTCGGCAAAACGCAGGCCCTGAAGAAAGTCAGTCTCGAAGTGGCAACGAACCGGGTTCTGGCAATTATCGGTCCCTCGGGATGCGGAAAATCAACGTTCCTCCGCTGCCTGAACAGGATGCACGAAGTGGCAGCCGGCACGATGAAGGGTTCGATAACCCTTGACGGAGAGAGCATTACGCAGATCGACGAGGTCAACCTGCGGCGCCGGGTGGGGATGGTGTTTCAGAAGCCCAACCCGTTTCCGACCATGTCGATATTCGACAACGTGGCCGCCGGGCTCAGGTTCAACGGGCACCACAATCACAAGCACCTCTCCGAAGTTGTTGAGAGGTGCCTGCGTCAGGCCGCGCTGTGGGACGAAGTGAAGGACTCGCTGAACAAGTCAGGTATGAGCATCTCGGGTGGGCAGCAGCAGAGGCTCTGCATCGCGCGTACACTCGCCGTGAGCCCGGAGGTTGTCCTCATGGACGAGCCGGCAAGCGCACTGGACCCGCTCTCCACCGCCAAGATCGAGGAGCTCATTTACGAGCTGAAGCAGAATTACACGATCGCCATCGTCACACACAACATGCAGCAGGCCGCGCGCGTCAGCGACATGACGGCGTTCTTCTACCTGGGCGAGCTCATCGAGATCGGTGAAACGAAGAAGATCTTTACGACCCCCGAGAAGAGACAAACGGAAGACTACATCACGGGCAGGTTTGGCTGATATGGAGAGACATTTCGAACGGGAGCTTGAGGGACTGAAAACGACGCTCGTGAAGATGGGGAGCCTCGTGGACGATCAACTGGGATCGGCCTGTCGTGCACTCTTTGAAGGAGATGTTGTGCGCGCGGGCGATGTGATGGCCCGCGACAAAGAGGTCGACTCGTTCGACACGCTCATCGACAGGCAGTGCATGGACATTTTTGCGCTGACCCAGCCCGTTGCGGTCGACCTGAGGCTCCTGATGTCGTCCCTGGCCATCAATTCGCAGCTCGAAAGGATCGGTGATATCGCCGTCAACATCGCCGAGAGGGTCCCCGCGCTCGCCGGCCACCGTGAGTTCCTCCTCTCGACTCGTCTTGCCGAAATGGCGAATATCGCACGGATCATGGTCCGTGACGCACTGGACTCGTTCATCCGCGGCGATGCGTCCCTCGCATCGCGCGTCCTCGTGAGCGATGACGTCGTCGATAAGCTTGACGGCGGGCTGTTCTTCTCGCTTGTGGCCGAGATGAAAGCACACCATGAACGTGTGGAGCCCGCCGCCCATATCCTCATCCTCTCGCGCCATCTGGAACGACTCGCCGACCACGCGACAAACATCGCCGAAGACGTCATCTTTATCGTCGAGGCGAAGCTCGTGAAGCACAATGCCGGCGAGGGGGTACGCCCTTAGACATCACGTCGCGTGGACGGGCGATTGATCCGCACTGCGCGTCGAGGCGTGCCCACAACATATCCCCCCCCTTGCACAATCGGTATTGGTTCCGTATGTTGAACTTTTCATATCCCTGAGCAAAGTCATGCAGCGCCATTTTCTCGAAGAGCTCGAGGCGGTCAAGACCAATCTTATCAAGATGGGGAGCTTCGCCGAGGAGGCGATCGCCCGGTCGATCACGGCCCTCCTGGAACGCAACGGGGATCTTGCCAGGGACGTTATCGAGAAAGACGAGAGGATCAACGCGATGGAGATCGAAATTGACGATGCCATCGTGGATCTCCTCGCGCTGCAGCAGCCGGTGGCCTCCGACCTCAGGTTCATACTTGCGGCGATGAAGATCAACAACGACCTGGAGAGGATCGGCGACCATGCCGTCAATATCGCCGAATCCGCGCTCCAGTACGCCGGCATGAAGCCTGTCAAGCCGTTCGTGGACCTCCCGGTGATGGCGCAGGTGACAAAGGGGATGCTCCGTGACTCGATCGACGCATTCATCCACGGGGATTCCGCCAAGGCGCGGCTTGTCCTGGTGACCGACGACACCATCGACGACCTCAACAGGAAGATCGTGGGGGAACTCGTGGCGATCATCCGGACGGATCCCCCGCTTATCGAACAGTCGCTGGACCTTATCCGGGTCAGCCGCAACCTGGAGCGCGTGGCGGACCTCTCCACGAACATCGCCGAGGAGGTGGTGTTCGTCGCCGAGGCCCACGTCGTCAAACACCACGCCGAAGAGAAGACGCCCCCGCAGCACCGCGAACCGGACCACCTGCGCCAGTAGAGGGAGCCCCCCTCCCCCCTTTCCATCCCCCCTTTTCCCGGGTCTCCGGGAGTGCCCCACAATTCAATTGCATGAAGTCGGCAAAAGAGGTATCTTTTTTGATACTCTTATGTTTCACAGTGTTTCACGGTGAGCGTGTTGGGCAAGATCATCACTATCGCCAACCAGAAGGGGGGGGTCGGGAAAACGACGACCGCCGTCAACCTCTCGGCATGCATCGCGGCGGCGGAAAAAAGGACGCTCCTTGTGGACACCGACCCGCAGTCGAACGCCACGAGCGGTGTCGGGCTGGAGTCCTCCTCCGAGGGAAGGAGCACCTACGAGGTCATGGTCGGGGGTCTCTCGGCGGCGGAGGCGATACAGAAGAGCCAGATGCCGTTTCTCTCCGTCATGCCCTCCCACATCAACCTGGTCGGGGCCGAGCTCGAGCTTGTGCAGCTTGAGGACAGGGAAAAGCGGCTCAAGAACGCCCTCGCCCCGGTCCGGAACGACTACGACTTCATCTTCATCGACTGTCCCCCCTCGCTCGGCCTCGTGACGCTCAACGCGCTCACCGCGGCCGACTCGGTGCTGATCCCCGTGCAGTGCGAATACTACGCGCTCGAGGGGCTCGGCCAGCTCCTGAACACGATAAGCATGGTGAAGAAGCAGCTCAACGAGTCCCTGAGCATCGAAGGGGTCCTCCTGACGATGTTCGACGGCCGGCTCCGGCTTTCCAACCAGATCGTGGAAGAGGTGAAGAAGTATTTCGGGGAAAAGGTCTTCAAGTCCGTCGTCACGCGCAACGTCCGTCTGAGCGAGGCGCCGAGCTTCGGCAAGCCGATCATCCTGTACGACGCCGTGTCGACGGGGACCCGCAACTACATGGACCTCGCGCACGAGGTCCTTGTGAAGAACGATCACCAGGTCATCACACTATGAACGGGGGAGCATGGCCAAGATAAAACCCGTCCTCGGCAGGGGCCTCGCTTCACTCATCCCGCGCCAGGCGTCCGTCCCTCCGCTGCCGGTGGGAGGACAGGACGACGGGGTGAGCAACGAGATCATCGCATCGATCGCCCTCGACCGGATACAGCAGAACCCGTACCAGCCGCGGGCCGAGTTCGAGCCGGTCGCCCTCGACGAGCTCAAGCGTTCGATACAGGAGAAGGGGATCATACAGCCGATCACCGTCCGCCGTCTCGGCGAGTCCTACCAGCTCATCTCGGGGGAGCGCCGCGTGCGCGCCGCCAGAGAAGCGGGGCTGAAGCAGATCCCGGCGTACATCATCAGGGTGCGCACGAACGAGGAGATGCTCGAGCTCGCCCTCATCGAGAACCTCCAGCGCGAGCACCTCAATCCGATCGAGATCGCCATCTCGTACAAGCGCCTGATCGACGAGTGCCGGTACACGCAGGAGGAAGTTTCGCAGAAGATCGGGAAGGACAGGACGACGATCACGAACTTCCTCCGCCTGCTGAAGCTCCCCGAGCCGATCCAGAGCGCCGTGCGCAGGGGGGAGATCTCCAGCGGCCACGCCCGGGCGCTCATTGCGATCGACGATCCCGAACGGCAGATGGAGATCTTCCGGCGGGCCGTCGGCCGGGGCCTTTCTGTGCGCGACGTCGAACGGCTGGCCCGGGAGAAGGGGGGGAAGCGGGGGGGCCGCAGGAGGGAAGGCGGTCACGCCGGCGGGGCGGTCTCCAGCTCGCTTGCGAGCATCGAAGAGCGCCTGCGGCGGTTCCTCGGGACCCGCGTGCAGGTCAGGATGCTGCAGGACGGCAAGGGGGAGATCCTGATCGAATACTATTCCGCCGACGACCTCGAGCGGATACTCGAGATCTTCTCGGAGGTTGAGGACAGGACGCGCTGAGCGCAGTCGACAGACGTGCCACATTGAGAGCGGACCTATTATGGAGAAGACGGTAATCGCCACACCGAAAGCCCCCGCAGCCATCGGACCGTACAGCCAGGGGAATGCCGCACCGCAGGGGCTCGTGTTCACCGCGGGCCAGATCCCGATCAACCCCGCCACCGGGGAGCTTGTCACCGGCGACATCAGGGCGCAGACCCGGCAGGTGATGGAAAATCTGAAAGCGATACTCGAGACCGGCGGATCGGATCTCGCCTCCGTCGTCAAAACGACCGTGTTCCTGAAAGACATGGCGGATTTTGCGGGGATGAACGAAGTGTTCGCCCTGTATTTCCCCTCGTCCCCCCCGGCGCGCTCAACGGTCGAGGTGGCGCGCCTTCCCCGGGATGTGCGCGTCGAGATCGAAGCAATAGGGATCACGCGGTCCCGCTGACCGAGAACAATGAAACCGGCCGCCCGGCACCTGATAGCCGCCCTGCTTCTCCTGGGCGCTCCCAAGCTGTGCGCATGCGTCCCCTCCGGCGGTGATCCGCCGGCCGACACGCTCCGCATCCAGGGAAGAGCGGATTCGACCGGGTGGAAGGCCGACACGCTCGGCCGCACTGTGCGCGCGAAAAAATCCCCCGGCCTCGCCATGCTCCTTTCCGCCGGCGTTCCCGGCGCCGGCCAGTTCTACAATCAGTCCTACTGGAAGGTCCCGGTCGTGTTCGGGCTCGGGCTCTACTTCGTCTCGACGTGGCTCGACCAGAACAGGAGGACGGAGGACTTCCGCCAGAAATACGCCGCGAGCCTCCTGCCGGGCGCCCCGGCCAAGGAAGCATTCAACAGCGACACCTACCTGAGAGAGAGGGAATTCTACAAGGAACAGCGGGATACGTTTGCCTGGTACTTCGTGATCCTCTATTTTGTCAACGTCGCGGACGCCTACGTCGACGCGAGCCTGTTCGATTTTGACGTCGGGGGAGACCTGTCGCTCCGCCTCCTCCCCGGTGCGCAGGGTCCCCTGAACCCTGTGCCCGGTCTCACCGTGCGCATCGGTTTCTGATCCGGCCGCCTTATGCTGAACTATATCTGGATTTCGCTCATCGCCCTCGGGATCGTGGTCGCCGCCGGCAGCGATATCGCCGACGAAGCGGGGAACACGTACCGGAACGGTATCCCGCTCGACGCCCGGTTCGAGGTCACGCGGCGCCCTTCCCCCCTGCGGGCCACATGGGAGGGGCGCGTCGTCCTCTCGGCGGCGGCGTTCAACGCGTTCTACGGGCCCGCGGCCGCGGATTCGGCGGTCGCCGAATCTGCCGTCATCTCCACGGACGCCTCCGGAGGCATGAGGCTTGTGATGACGCCCGGAGAGGCCGCTCCCGCGCGGTGGAAGGCCATGGCGCTCCACGCGGCGGAGAAGGGGCGCCTGAGCGCGTCGGTCCTTGCGATGAACGTTCCGGAAGAGGGGGCTGAAGCCTCGGTCCGGCTCGTGATGGAGCCTGTGAGGTTCGTGAAGCTGAAGGCGGTGACCTCCGCGGCGCTCGACTACGCGGCCACCGCGGTCAACATTTCGATCGGGCTCATCGGGGTGATGGCGCTCTGGCTCGGCGTGATGAAGGTCGCCGAGGAGGCGGGACTTCTGAAGGTGATCACCCGGCTCCTGGCGCCGCTGACGCGCCGGCTGTTCCCCGACGTGCCCGAGGGTCACCCCGCGCTCGCGTCGATGGTCATGAACATCGCGGCGAACATGCTCGGATTGAACAACGCGGCGACCCCGATGGGCCTCAAGGCGATGGAGGAGCTCAACCGCCTGAACCCGAAGGTCGGTACGGCCACAAACGCGATGGTGACATTCCTCGCGATCAACACCGGCGGGCTCGTCCTGATCCCCGCCACGGCGATCGCGGTGCGCGCGGCGGCCGGGTCGGCGAACCCCGGGATCATCATCGGGACCTCGATCATCGGGTCGGGCTGTGCGACGATCGCCGGGATCGCGGCCTCGCGCCTCCTCCAGCGGCTTCCCCGGTACCGCAGGCCGGCGGAGGTGGACAATGGCTGAGGTCTTCCGCGCGCTTGTCGAGACGGCGGCCGTCGCCGCCATCCCCCTGATGTTCGTCGTGTTCCTGGGGTGGGGCATCGTCAGGAAAGTGAAGGTGTACGAGGTGTTCGTCGAGGGGGCGAAGGACGGATTCTCCACCGCCGTGCGCATCATTCCCTACCTTGTGGCCATGCTCGTGGCCATAGGAATTTTCCGGGCGAGCGGGGCGCTTGATATACTCACCGGGGTGCTCGCTCCCGTCACGACGCTCGTCGGCATGCCCCCCGAGACCCTGGCCATGGCGCTCATGCGGCCGCTCTCCGGGAGCGGGTCGCTCGGCGTGATGACGGAGCTGATGAAGGTGCACGGACCGGATTCGCTGATCGGCGTCATGGTATCGACGATGTACGGGAGTTCCGAGACGACGTTCTACGTGCTTGCGGTGTATTTCGGCGCCGTGGGGATCAAGAACACGCGCCACGCGGTCCCCGTCGGGCTGATCGCCGACCTCGTCGGCATGCTTGCCGCCGTGTGGGTCGTGCACCTCCTCTTCCGTTGAGGGGTGCCCGGGCGTACCTTGCTTTTCAGAGGGGTGATGGGTATATTTTTCCCGCAAGCTGAACCCGCACTCTCTCGCGTTCTCTCCCTTGGAATAAACACCTGCATGGCTGATCCGCCCGGCACTGTACCTCGTCGTCTGTGAACCCCGGAGTCTCACGCGGGGCGGGTACTCGACGGGGGCGGCGCGCGTATTTCATAATTGACTGGACATCCTATGCATCTGATCAACCGGCTCGTTGTTGCAGCGATTCCCGCAGTTCCCAGACCGATGGTACGCTATTTCGCCGGCCGTTATATCGCCGGCGAAACTGTTCAGGACGCCGTCGCGACCGTTCGCGCCCTGAACGCCGAAGGGGTCTGCGCGACACTTGACGTGCTCGGCGAAGACATCACGCGGCGCGAGGAGGCGGTGACCTCGCGGGAACAATCGAACGAAGTCCTCCACACGATCGCCCGCGAAAAGCTCGACTCCAATCTCTCCATCAAGCTCACCTCGCTCGGGCTGAAGCTTGACAGGGATTTCTGTACGGAAAATGTCCGCGAGATCCTGAAGGTCGCCTCGGGGTACAACATATTCGTCCGGTTCGACATGGAGGACTCCACCTGCACGACGGACACCATCGCCATATTCAGGACGCTCCACAGGGAGTTCCCCAACACGGGGATCGTGCTCCAGGCCTACATGAGAAGGTCCGCCGACGACGTCCTGGGGCTTCTCGACGACAGGCCGAACTTCCGCCTCTGCAAGGGGATCTACAAGGAGAAGAAGGAGATCGCCTACCAGACGCGCGAGGAGGTCCAGCAGAACTTCGTCCGTCTCCTCGACATGATGCTCAAGCGGAACGCCTACGTGGGGATCGCCACGCACGATACCGTCCTTGTGGACGCGGCCTGCGGCTTCATCAGCTCGATGGGCCTCCGGAAAGACCAGTACGAGTTCCAGATGCTCCTCGGCGTTCGACCCGAGCTCCGCAAGCGCCTTGTGCGCGACGGCCACAGGGTCAGGCTCTACGTCCCGTTCGGCGAGCACTGGTACGGCTATTCCACGCGGCGATTCAAGGAGAATCCCGAGGTCGCCGGGTACGTCTTCAAGGCACTCTTCATGCGGAACCAATAGTCAGTTCACCCTCATCACAACGAAGGAGCGACAATGGCTGAGTCAAAACACACGCCGATGGTGGCGGCCTCGTCGGACATGCGGGAATTCACGCTCCGCGCCCTTGTCATCGGGCTCTTCATGTGCGTCATCCTCGGGGCGGCGAACGCCTACCTGGGTCTGAAAGCGGGGATGACGATCGCGGCGACGTACCCGGCGGCGGTCATCGGCATGGCGGTCCTTCGCATGATGAAGGGGACGCTCCTCGAGGAGAATTTCGCCAGAACCGTCGGCTCGATCGGCGAGTCCGTGGCGGCGGGCGCCGTCTTCACGATCCCGGCGTTCGTCATACTGCGCATATGGAATTTTACGCCTGACTCGATGCTGCCGGAGTACCTGACCGCGGCGGCCCTGATGGTCCTGGGCGGCGTCCTCGGGATCCTGTTTGTGACGATACTCAGGCGCGTGATGGTCGAAGACAAAGGGCTCCCGTTCCCGGAATCGGTCGCGGCATCCGAAATTCACAAAGCGGGTCAGCGCGGAGCCGAGGCGGCGATCCAGCTCTTCAAGGCGATGGGCGTCGGCGCGCTTATCAAGCTCCTTGACGGTCTGGGCGTCCTTCAGGCCACGTCGCTCGATTTCCAGGTCGGGGTCGGGAAGCTGAGAGAATCGTTCGTCCGGCTCGGCCTCAAAGGCGACTCCGAGAAGGTCCTCGGCGGAGGGATCACGACGATCTCCGCTCCGGCTGCGACGCCGGCGTACATCGG
>DATJPH010000407.1:0-2813 GCA_035506475.1 Bacteroidota bacterium
GTCGGGGACCTCCCCCTTCGCCCTCCGGTACAGGTACTTGAACTCGAGGAACATCACCGGGTTGTTGTCCCGCACCGCCGATTTGATGAGCCCCTTCGCATCGGCGGGGGTCGAGGGTGCCACAACCTTCAACCCGGGGACGTGGGCGAACCATGCTTCCGTGCTCGCCGAATGGTAGGGACCCCCGTGTATGTATCCGCCGGTGGGGAGGCGGACCACCATCGGCACCGGGATGTGCCACCGGTAATGGATCTTGGCGGCATTGGTCACGATCTGGTTGAACGCGCACGTCACGAAATCCGCAAACTGCATCTCCGCGATCGGGCGCATCCCCGCCACGGCGGCCCCCGTCGCTGCGCCGACGATCGCCGCTTCGGCAAGCGTGCTGTCGATGACCCGGTCCGCCCCGAAATGCTCCAGGAACCCTTTCGTCGCTTTGAACGCGCCCCCGTAGGCGCCGATATCTTCACCGATGAGGAAGACCGACGGGTCGCGTTCCATCTCCTCCCACATACCGCGGGCAATCGCGTCGATATAGGTCATCACAGGCATTACGGCGCGTACACCCCTTCTCCCGCATCCTCAGCGGGCGGGTACTCACTCTCCAGCGCGAAGGCGACCGCCTCCTCGATTTCCGCGGCGATCGCCTCGTCCATGGTCTTCTTCGACTGTTCATTCAGGACGTGGTCCGCCAGGAGGATTTTCTCGAGCCTGGCGATCGGGTCCTTCTTCCGCCATTCCACGATCATCTCTTCCGGCACGTACGAAGCATCGTCGGCGGCCGAGTGCCCCTGCATGCGCATCGTCACGGATTCGATGAGTGTCGGGCCCTCCCCCCGCCGGGCGCGGTCGACCGCCCTGGCACACGCCTCAAACACGAGCGACACGTTTGTCCCGTCGATCGTCACGCCGGGTATCCCGTAGCCGGATGCCCTGTCCGAGAGCTTCTGAGATGCGGACTGCTTTCCGACCGGGGTCGAATAGGCGAACTGGTTGTTCTCGATGATGAGGATGAACGGGAGCTTCATCACCGCCGCCATGTTCAGCCCCTCGTGGAATTCTCCCGTGCTGCTCCCCCCGTCGCCGATGTAGTTCATCACGACGGCCCCCTCCTTCCGCATCGAAGCGGCAAGCGCGACGCCGACCGCCATCGGGATCATCGCGCCGAGGTGGCTGACATTCCCGTATATGCGGTTGGCGGGGTCGGCATAATGCCCCGTGCCGTCCCGCCCCCGCGTGAGGCTGTTTCCCCGGGCAAGCTGCTGAAGAAACATGTTCTTCACGGATTGCCCCTTGACAAGGTGGGCGCCGAGATCGCGATGCATGGGAAAAAGGTAGTCGCGCTTCTCCAGCGCGTAGGCGCTCCCGACGGCTGTCGCTTCGTTCCCGTTGCCGGTGTACGCCCCCCCGACAATTTTCCCCTGGCGGTACAGCCTGAGCACCGCGTCGTCGCATTCGCGCGCCAGGCGCATATAATAGTAAAGCTCCAACCTGTCCGGATTGGACAGCTTTCCCCCGGGAGCCCTCTTCTGTTCGTGCCGTGCCGTGCCTGGCATGAGGTTCAATACCTGATCAACTGTTCCAGACTCCGGATGATATCCGATTCCTGCGGCAGCATCGCGTTCTCCAGCCCCGGACCGTACGGGACAGGAGCGTCCTTTGCAGCGACGCGGCCGACCGGTGCGTCCAGACTCTCAAAACATCCGGAGGCGATCAGTGCGGCGATCTCCGCGCCGAATCCCCCCGTGAGCGTGTCCTCGTGCGCGATGAGGACCTTCCCCGTTTTCTTCACCGAGGCGAATATCGCGTCCGTGTCAAGGGGGTTGAGCGTCCGGAGGTCGATCACCTCGACGCCGACGCCGTGAGCCGCCTCCACTTTCCTTGCGGCATCAAGGGAGCGCTGCACGAGCATTCCCCATGTGACGACGGTGATGTCGTCCCCGGGCTGTTTCACCGAGGCGACGCCGAAGGGAATCGTGTAGTCGGGGCCCGGTTCGGGTGACGAGGCAAATCCCTGGCGGTAGAGCCCCTTGTGCTCCAGGAAGAGGACGGGATCCCCCGAGCGGCACGCGGTCTTCAGAAGCCCCTTCGCATCCGCAGCGTTGGAGGGAAAGACGACGCGCAGGCCGGGAATGTGCGTGAAGAACCCGTCGATCGACTGGCTGTGATAGAGCCCGCCGTGTATGTATCCCCCCACCGCCACCCGTATGACCATGGGACAGGTCCACTGGCCGCAGGAACGGAACCGGAGCATCGCCACCTCGTCCCGTATCTGCATGAACGCCGGCCAGATATAGTCGCCGAACTGAATCTCCACGACCGGTTTATAGTCACCCCTGACGGCGAGTCCGAACGCGGTGCCGACGATGCTCGCCTCGGCCAGGGGGGAATTGAAGACCCTCCCGCTGCCGAACCTGTCCGTGAGACCCTTCGTCGCCGTGAAGACGCCCCCCTTTTTCCCCGCGACATCCTCACCGTACACGAGGATTTTCGGGTTCAACTCCATCTCCTCCGCGAGCGCGTGGTTGATGGCATCGACCATGACGACGCTCGGCCCCGCGTTGAGGGGCCCGCGGGCGTCACTGGCGCGCGTGACGTCCGCGGGAGCATAGACACACGCCTCGAGCTCGGACGGATCGGGAAGCCCCTTCGACTCCGCCCACTCGGCAGCGGCGTCGATGCGCGCCTGAACCTCATTCCTGATCCGGGCACAATCGGCCGCGCCGAGGATCCCTTTCTCCTGAAGGAACTTCTCCAGCCTCGGGATGGGATCACGCTTGATGTCCTCCTCGAGATCCCTCGGATCCCGGTAT
>DATJPH010000408.1:0-2167 GCA_035506475.1 Bacteroidota bacterium
GGACGATGTGATGATCCGTTTTCCCCCTCCGCGGTGCCCCCGTGCGGCCCCCTTCAGCGCGATGTTGACGGACTCGGTCGCCCCGCTTGTGAATATGATCTCCTCCGGCAGAGCCCCGATCAGGCCGGCGACCCGCCGCCGGGCCTGTGCAACCGACGCCTCCGCACGCCACCCGAACTCGTGCTGCGTGCTTGATGCGTTCCCGTACGTTTCCTCCATCAGCGGGATCATCGCATCGATGACGCGCCGGTCCACGCGCGTCGTCGCATGGTTGTCGAGATAGACCGGGATGTTCATTGCCTCACACGATCTCAGAAAGTGTCATTGTGCTGAATGCCCGTTCGATATTCGCCTGGACTTTCGTCAGGGGGGACTTGATCGTGCACACGGTGAACACGGTGCAGGTCTGCGGCCCCTCCGACATGCATTGCACGATCGCCTGGCGCGTCCCCTCGATCGCGTTGATGATCAGCGACACGGGGATCTCCACGGGCGGCCTGGCAAGGGCGTAGCCTCCCCGCATCCCCTGGTGGGAGGCGATCAGTCCGGATTTTGTCAGTTTCTGAAGGACCTTCGAGAGGAGCTCATAGGGGATCCCGTATGTGTCCGCGATTTCCTTCGCCGTCACGATCTCACCCTTCGGTTTTGTTGCAATGTGCCGGATGGCGATGAGCCCGTACTCGACTTTCTTTGAGAGCCGTATCATTGTCAGTGCCCCGCCTCTGTTTCACACGCACGCTGGTCCCCGTCGGAATTTCCGCCGGGGGGTATATACGACCGCGCAAGTCCGGTTTTAGGGCAAAAAAAAACTATTTCCTCACGTCACTCGTATAAACACCGTCACTTGCCGTGCAGGTTCCAGATTGTCACTTAATATATCATTTTCCTGTCACTTTGTCAAGATTTACACTCCGTGTTGTATTGGACCACCGTTTTCGGTATTTTCTTCCCGCACAAATCAGGGGGACCATGCTCGCGATCGAATCAGATGCACTCTCCAAAACGTACAGGAGCGGCGTTCTCCGCCGCCAGGAAGTAACCGCGCTCAATGAATTCTCGATACAGGTCGAGAGCGGACAGATATTCAGCCTCCTGGGCCCGAACGGGGCAGGGAAGACCACGTTTATCAAGATGCTCCTTTCGCTCGCCTCCCCAACCTCAGGCACCGCATCGGTCCTCGGGCGGAAGCTCCCGGACGTCAAGGTGAGAGAAAAGCTGGGTTACCTCCCGGAGAACCACCGCTACCCGGGCTACCTCACCGGGGAACAGGTGCTCCGCTACTTCGGGGAGCTCGGCGGCGGCGCCTCTCGGACGCTCCCCGGCCAGGTGGACGCGCTCCTTGACCTTGTCGGCATGACGCGGTGGCGCACGATGAAAGTGAAGAAGTATTCCAAGGGGATGATGCAGAGGCTCGGCCTGGCCCAGGCGCTCGTCAACGATCCGGAGATCGTATTCCTTGACGAACCGACCGACGGCGTTGATCCGGTGGGACGGAAGGAGATCAGGGAGATACTGAAAGACCTGAAACGCCGGGGGAAGACGATCTTTCTGAACTCGCACCTCCTCTCGGAGGTCGAGCTGGTCTCCGACAGGGTCGCCGTGCTCGACAAGGGGCGGCTCCTGAAGGTGGGGACGGTCGACGAGCTGACGACGACCGGGCAGGCGTACGTGATCGGCATTACCGGGACGCTCCCCGAAGCGGTGACGCTGGAGGCGCGCGCGCTCGTGCTGGGGCTCTCGCAGCAGGGGGAGAACGTGACGGCGGAGTGCCGCTCGACCTCCGAGCTCAACAGGGTGATCGATCTGCTGAGAAAGAACAACGTGGAGATCACGTCCGTCGTGAAGCAGCGCAACACGCTGGAGGACTCATTCATCTCGCTCATTACGAAGGAGGCCCGCCAGTGAAAATCATCACGCTGATCCGGGGAACGATTCGTGAGCTTGCCGCCAAGGCCACGCTCTACGTCCTGGCGGGAATCTCCACGCTCGTCCTCCTCTTCTTCGCTCTCGCGATCTCATCGGAATCCACCGCCGACGGGGTGACCGTGACGTTCTTCGGCAAGCAGGCCTCCCCTCCCGTCACGCACGAGGCGCTTTCCGACATCGCCGCGAAGATCGAGGCGGGCTCGGCCGGGGGATTGTTCCTCGGCGTCCTCGTCTTCGGCAT
>DATJPH010000409.1:0-9089 GCA_035506475.1 Bacteroidota bacterium
CGCATACCGTGCTCTCCGAGTTGCACGTTAATAAAGCGGAAAAACCTAAGTGCAGACTACAACTACGCACTGGCTGCTTAATTAACGTTAGGTAGCCCGTCTCCAGGAGCCCTGCCTGCCAGGCTCCAAAGAGGCGCCGAATACCGGCAGGATAGCCTTCTCCTCCCCCCGGAGGGAGGGGGTGAATCCGGGCGAGAGCCTGGACCCCCGGGGTTGCTCTGCCAGTGACCTGTCTGTCGGTTGCGGCGGAGCGAAGCACAAAAGACTGACTATGTATGTAGTGATCTCGATGGTCCTTTCTTCGGACGCGGGTTCGACTCCCGCCATCTCCACGTACACAACGCCCTCCCGCACTGCGGGGGGGCGTTTCTGCATATGGAACTGATCCAACAATCGCCTGCAAATCCTTCAGCCAGGTCCGCATGAACACTCCCATCGCGTTCACGAAAGCATCCGGCGCCGGCAACGATTTCGTCCTCGTGAACAATTTCGGCGGCGATCTCCACGTCGACTTCTCCCGCCTGGCCCGCGCGGCATGCGACAGGCATTTCGGCATAGGTGGTGACGGGCTCCTTGTCATCGAAAAGAGCGCAAAGGCGGACTTCACGATGCTCTACTACAACGCGGACGGGAGTTACGGCGGGATGTGCGGCAACGGAGGACGATGTATCGCCCGGTTCGCGCTTCTCGAGGGTATCGCGGGACGATCTCAAAGGTTCGAGGCGCTCGACCATCTCTACGAGGCGGAGGTGGGTGAGACAACAGTCCGGCTCCGGATGAAAGACCCTGCCGGGATCAGGAAGGAACTCTCCATCTCCGCGGGGGGGCGGGATTTCACCGGAACGTTTGTCGATACAGGAGCGCCGCACGTCGTGATATTCCAGAGGGAGCTCGAGAATCTCGACGTCATGAATCTCGGAAGGGAAATCAGGCAAGATCCCCTGTTCAGCCCGGAGGGGACGAACGTCAACTTCGCCCGGATGCAGAGCGGGAGCACGGTGGAAATCCGGACATATGAGAGGGGAGTGGAATCCGAAACGCTCGCCTGCGGGACAGGATCTGTCGCCTCCGCACTCGTCGCCTCGGCACTGCATTCGATTCCGGCGCCTGTCACCGTTCGCGTCAGGAGCGGAGAGCAACTCCTCGTGCATTTCAGGAAATCCGGGAGTACCTGGACCGATGTATCTCTCGAGGGAAGCGCTCATATACTTTTTCAGGGCACGATGTTATATCATCCAGATAAATCCATAATCCGGCTGACGCCATGAGCCAATTCCTCTTCATCGTAAACCCGTCAGCCGGCAAGGGAACAGCAAGGAAGCTCTTCGAGGCGGTCGAGAACGAGATCCGTGCAAGAGGGATCGCCTATGACCTCCTGGAGACGACCGGCCCGGGTCATGCGACAGAAGCAGCCCGGGAAGCCGGAGCACCGACAGTCGTCAGCGTGGGGGGGGACGGGACGCTGAACGAGATCGCCAACGGTATTGCCGGAACCGGGAAGACACTCGGCATCATTCCCGCCGGATCGGGGAATGACTTCATCAAGTCGGTGGGGATCCCGCGAAAGCCTCTCGGCGCCCTCCGCACGCTCGTGGCGGGGAAGGCGCGCCCGGTTGATATCGGGAGAGTCCTCTGCACGGATTCGAAGGAGGGGGGAGGCAACTTCGAGCCCCGTCTGTTTGTTAACGGTGTGGGAGTCGGATTCGACGCCGCAGTCGCCGCCCGGACCCGCGAGATCGGGCATCTCTCAGGCACCGCGCTCTACCTGCTCGCCGTGCTCCAGACGCTCGGGAAATATGTGCCGCCGGAGTTTTCCATAGACTCAGAGGCCTATTCGCGCAAGGCAAGAGGGCTCCTCATCGCCATCGGCAACGGCACATGTGCGGGCGGCGGGTTCTACCTGACGCCGGATGCGACGGTCGACGACGGACTCCTCGATATCTGTTCCGTCGATGAGAAGAACATACTACAGATACTGAGCCTTATGCCGCGTGTGATGCTCGGAAAACATCATCACGTGCATGGGGTCAAGTTCTTTAAAGAGAAGAAGTTGACTATCTCGGCCGACCAGAAGTTCTACGTCCATGCGGACGGCGAAATTGTCGGTGCAAACGTCCGTCGCGTCGAGATCGGTCTCCACAGTTCACGTCTCAATGTCATTGCCTGACGGAAGAATGGTCCAGGATACACACCCGATAAAGGGACGCCGCGATGTGCTGAAACTCCTTGTCGGCGTCTGGGGAGCCCTCTGCGCTGCTCCGGTGCTCGGCATGGTCCTCCAGTACATCACGCCCGTGGCGGCCAGGGGAAGCCTCAAGGAATCTGTTCTCGTGGGGAAAGAGGGAGATTTTGCCTCCGGAAGCGTGAAGATCGTCCGTGTCGGCAAGGACCCCGTGCTCCTGATTCATACCACCGGGGGGCAGTTCAGGGCGCTCTCCGCGCGTTGTACGCACCTCGGCTGTGTCGTGCAATACCAGGACTCTCCGACGCCGCATTTCGGGTGCAACTGCCACGGGAGCCAGTTTGACATGAACGGCGTGAATATCGCCGGGCCTGCCCCCAGGCCGTTGCCTCCGTACAGGGTGACGTTGACAGGCGCATCTATCTATCTTACAAAAGTTTAGACCAGTTCATATCATGGCCGGATTGGAACGTCTCAGATCCTGGTTTGCAGAGCGGACACCGCTCGATGCGACGCTGGAATTTCTCTCATCGAAAGAGGTCCCCAGGCACAGGCATTCGTTCTGGTACTACTTCGGCGGCCTGACGCTCTTCTTCTTCGCGGTCCAGATCGTCACAGGGATACTCCTGTCGCTGTATTACCGGCCTGCTCCGGAGCACGCGTATGAGAGCATACGGACGATCGTCAACGAAACACCGCACGGATGGCTTGTCAGGTCGCTCCACGCATGGTCGGCACACCTGATGGTCGCCATGCTGTTCATACACATGTTCAGCGTCTTCCTGATGAAGGCATACAGGAAACCCCGTGAACTGATGTGGCTGTCAGGAGTTGTTCTGCTTCTGCTCGTGCTCGGATTCGGGTTCACCGGATATCTGCTCCCGTGGGACACGAAAGCATATTTTGCGACGCTGATCGGGACAGAAGTCCCGAAGTCTGTCCCGCTTCTCGGCCGCTGGGGCGTGAGTCTCATCAGGGGCGCGGATTATGTCGGCCAGGAGACGCTCACACGCATGTACAGTCTTCACGTGATTATCCTGCCGTTAATTGCAGTCCTGGCAGCAGCTTTCCATATTCTGTATAATCAGTATTCCGGCGTGTCAATCCCTGCGGGGACAATCACGAACGGGAAGCCGATACCGTTTTTTCCCAATTTCGCCACCAGGGACCTGCTGGCATGGCTCGCGGGGTTTGCCGTATTGATCGCGCTTGCGACGCTCGTGCCGAGAGAGCTCGGCGACAAGGCTGATCCCATGGCGTCCGCACCGCCGGGAATGAAACCCGAATGGTATTTTCTGCCGCTGTACCAGACGCTCAGGATGGTGCCGGCGAGCCTTGCAGGCATAGACGGAGAGCTTATCGTGAACGCCGCCGCAGGGATACTTATCGGGCTCTGGGCTGTCGTGCCGTTCGTGGACAGGAGATCTTCAAGGGGCGAGAGAAGCCCGTTGTTCACCTGGATCGGCGTCATTGTCATCGTCTATATCGTCGGCACGATCATCGCCGGCTATTTCGCCTGATCATTGACGGAGAGAGTATGCTCGTATTCCCGGCGCTCACAGACAGATTGATTGTGCTGGCGACAGCGCTCGTGATGGTGGGCGGGCTCGGATACATCGTGAACAGGATCAGGGTTCGCACGGAGGAGAAGGTGCAGGGCCGTGAATCCAGGTAGAAAGACAAAAGGCCCAATGAATGGGCCTTTTTCGTATACTCTCTTGTCAAATAATGCATATTATGTAAAGCTAAAATAATCCGGATTCTTCGCTCTCCATCCTTTCGCCGATGGCGTGCGTGTATGCGCGTGCCAGGTCGCTCACGGCAATATCGATCTCCTTCCCGATCACCAGACGGGTCCCGCCGACACGTCCGATCACTGCAGCAGGAACGCGGTGCTCCCGCGCCAGCTCCATGATCGCGTGTCCGTTTGACGCCGCCGCCGAAACCACCGCCCTTGACTGGTCCTCGCCAAAGAGCCCGAAGTCTTTCCTCAGCCCTTCTCCCACGATATCGATCTCAGCCCCGACCGGGTTCGCGCCGGTCCCTATGCAGCATTCCGCCAGCGCGACTGCAAGACCCCCGTCAGAGCAATCGTGGGCGCTCCTGAGGAGCTTCCCGCGGGCAGTCGCTATGAGAAGATCATGCAGCCTCTTCTCGGCTTCAAGGCTCAACGCGGGAGCATCGCCCGCAACAATCCCGTGAACCACGGAGAGATATTCGCTTCCGCCTACGTGACCGACCGTACGGCCGAGCAGAATGACGACATCGCCGTCGCTCTTGAAATTCGACGTCACGGCGAGTGCCGCGTCGTCAAGAAGCCCGAGCATACCTATAACCGGCGTGGGAAACACCGAGGCGTTAGGGCTTTCATTATAGAAACTTACATTTCCCCCTGTGACAGGCGTGTTGAAGAACCGGCATGCCTCGCCAATACCTGCCACTGCCTCCTTGAACTGCCAGTAGACCTCGGGCTTGTACGGGTTGCCGAAGTTGAGACAATTCGTGATTGCCAGGGGTGTCGCCCCTGTACAGGCGACGTTCCGTGCAGATTCGGCCACGGCGATGATCCCGCCGAGCCTGGGGTTCAGATAGACGTAGCGGCCATTACAGTCGGTCTTCACCGACAGGGCCTTACCCGTTTCTTTCAAAAGGATTACGGCCGCATCACCTTCAGCTAAAACTACGTTGTTCGTTCTGACCATGCTGTCGTACTGCTCGTACACCCAGCGCTTGCTTGCGATGTTCGGCGACGAGAGAAGGCGCACGAGGACATCACCGTACGAACCCGGATCGGGGAGGCTTTCCCTGTCGAATGCCGAGGTTGCATCCAGGTACCCCGGTCTCCTTGTCTCCCGGATATACACGGGAGCACCGCCCCCCAGCACAAGCGTGTCCGCAGGTATGTCGGCGACGCGATTTCCCCTGTAGGAGATTTCGAGCCGTCCCGTGGACGTGACCTCGCCGATGATCTCGGCATGAAGGTCCCATTTTTCAAATATCTTCTTCACCGATGACTCACTGCCGCGCTTTACAACGACGAGCATCCTCTCCTGCGACTCCGAGAGCATCAGCTCGTACGCGCTCATGCCGGTCTCCCGGGCCGGTACGCGGTCAAGGTCAATGCGCATGCCGCTCTTCCCCTTGGCGCTCATTTCGGACGTGGAGCAGGTGATCCCCGCAGCCCCCATGTCCTGTATCCCGACGACGTCGCCTGAGCGAATCGCCTCGAGAGATGCTTCAAGAAGGAGCTTCTCGGTAAACGGGTCTCCCACCTGTACCGACGGCCTCTTAGCCTCGGATGCCTCCGATATCTCTTCAGAGGCGAACGTGGCGCCGTGTATCCCGTCTCTCCCCGTCGAAGAGCCGACGATCATGACGGGGTTCCCCTGGCCGCTTGCCACTGCGCTCGCCCACTCCCCCTGTTTCACCACGCCCACCGACATCGCGTTGACAAGAGGGTTATCCTGGTAGCATGGATCGAAATACACCTCACCGGCGACCGTCGGAACGCCGAAGCTGTTCCCGTAGTCCCCGATCCCCTTCACAACCCCCCTGAAGAGCCCCCGGGTCCGCGCACTGGCGAGGTCGCCGAACCTGAGCGAGTTGAGGCCGGCAATCGGGCGTGCTCCCATCGTGAATATGTCTCTCATGATCCCCCCGACCCCTGTCGCGGCCCCCTGGTAGGGCTCCACCGCGGAGGGATGGTTGTGGCTCTCGATCTTGAATGCCACGGCAAGTCCGTCCCCAATGTCCACAAGTCCCGCATTTTCTTCGCCGGCTGCAACGAGCAGTCGCTTTCCGGTTCTGGGGAGGGTTTTCAGAAGGGCGATGGAATTCTTGTAGCTGCAGTGTTCGCTCCACATCACGCTGAATATGCCGAGCTCCGTATACGTCGGCGTCCTGCCGAGTATGCCGATGATCCGCTCGAATTCCTCTCCGGTCAGCCCGTGTTTCAGTGCAAGGTCCAGCGTTACATCAGGCTCCTTAACTCCTTGCGGCGCACGTGTCATCTCAGTTCCATGAATAGGTTACGTTGATCGCAATCGAGGCTGCCTGCGATGTGTAGAGCCCGTTGAAGAGGTCCCCTCTGGAATTAAACGGGAGGCTGGAATTCACGACCCGGCGATCGTCGAACCGCATGAGCGCGTAGGCGAAATCCAGCACAAGTCCCTCACCCGCCCTGTAGCCGAATCCCAGCGAGTACCCCTTGCCGCTGGCGTCCGGAAGCCCCGGCGAGAGGGACGCGTCGGGCACCGGGCTGTTTTCAAACCTGATGCCGGCACGTATCGAGAACTCGGAAAAGGCTGCTTCGAGTCCGAACCTTGCGTTCAGAACATTCTTCCAGTTAAGGTTCATCAGGACGTCAGGCCGCGCTGGATCAGAATAGGTTATCTTCACCGAGCTGAACTCCGACCAGAGGGAGTATTCGATGTCGGCCGCGAGGTTGAGCCAGCTGGCCGGGTGGAGCGACGCTGCGACAAGGAACTGGTTCGGCAGGACGAGATTTGTCGAGAACCTCCCCTCGGGAAATTGCGCCGCGATCTGATCGGGCACCCCCCTGTAACGAACGCGGCCGTCCTCGATATTCATGTTCATATGGCTTCTGTACGATGCTCCCAGCGAAAGGAAATCGTCCGGGCGGTAGAACACACCTGCAAGGAGCCCGTAGCTTACGTTCCCGCTCCCGTCGTGCGTCACGTCGGCATCCGGCTGGTTTGTCGAATCTCCGGGAAACGTGACGGGGAACCTCTGCTCGTACAGAATCCGCGGCAGCCCGAGCTCAAGCGCCAGCCCGACGGAGAAATTCTCGGAGAACTTCATGCTCAGGGCAGGCGACACCATGGCGACGCGGAGGTCCGATTTGACCGCGAGGCGGTCCCCCACCCAGTTCGGGTCCCACTCGGTCTGAATTTCGTACGGAACCGTCACGCTCACGCCGGCGCCGAACCCTCCCGGTGTCGTGTACGTGAGGCAGACGTCGGGCGGAAAGAGCACCTGGGCCTGCATCTTCGTCTCCGTCGCAGGCGAGGCAACGCCGTAGAACCTCTGGTCAGGCACTTTCACCGTCGCCCCGAACGAGAAGACCGGCCCCTCCATGAACGAGAGTGTCGCGGGGTTTGCATGCATGGCCGTCGGATCCCCCGTCAGTGCTCCCAGTGTCCCGCCGATTCCCATCGTTCGGGCGGACGGGTCGACCATCTGGAGGCCTCCCCCGAAGGAGACCTGGCCGAGCATCAGGAGTGGGAGGAAGAGCCCGCATCGAGCCAAAATATGAGCGTGATTTTTCATTCCAGGAGTAATAGTAACTCCCCTTTTTCTACGGGTTTACCGGCCGTTGCATAAACAGCTTTCACGCGGCCTGATGTGTGCGCCAGTATCTCGTTTTCCATTTTCATCGCCTCAAGGACCAGGAGTGCCTGCCCGGCTTGCACCTGGTCCCCGGGCCTCACGGCGACGTTGATGACCATTGCCGGCATCGGTGCGTGGACCTCGAGCTTCGCCTGTGAAGATCCCGTGCTCCGGGCATACCGCCGGAGCAGACTTTCTCTCTCCGACTCGACGCTCAGCTGTCCCCGGAAGTCACCCGCAATAACATCAAACCCCTCATCACCCCGAGATGCAACGACCCGCACCTGGCGCGACCCGACCAGGACAGAGAATTCGGTCTCCGAAAGCCGTCGCACCTCGTAGGCTTCAGATATTCCGTCGATACGCACGAGTCCATCCGGCGTGAGGCTCAGCGCCAGATCCTTCCCGTTCACCGTGGCGTGGTATCTTTTCATTGCCCGCCGGCGAAGTCCAGCCTGCGTCCCCGCCACTTCCCCTGGTCGGCCGCCCCGGGAGGCTGCAGGCGGTGGTTCTCCCCCGAGAGGAGCGCGCAGACAGCGGCCGCCGCTCCCTCCTCGACGGCGAAGTCCTGATGGACGGCTTCCGTGGAGTAGTGTTTCGCTATGAAATGCGTCGATATCTCCCCCGCGGCGAACGCCGGGTGATTCAACACGAAGAGGCAGAGGGGAATATTCGTCCTGACCCCGAGTATTTCATACTCGCGCAGGGCCCTCACCAGGCGCGCGATGGCTTCATTCCGCGTTCCGCCCCACGCGATCAGCTTGGCCATCATCGGGTCGTAATAGACGCCGATCTCGTCCCCCCGTTCCACCCCCCTGTCATCCCGTATGCCGGGGCCCCCGGGGGCCCTCAGGTGGGTGATCTTTCCGGTCGAGGGGAGAAAATTGTCCCCGGTATCCTCCGCACAGATGCGGCACTCGATGGCATGGCCGCTGAAGCGGATCTCCTCCTGCGTGAACGGGAGTTTTTCCCCCCCGGCAATCCTGATCTGGAGCCCGACCAGATCGAGCCCGGTCCGGAGTTCGGTCACCGGGTGTTCGACCTGGAGCCTCGTGTTCATTTCGAGAAAATAGAAATTCTTCTGTTCGTCGACGAGAAACTCGACGGTCCCCGCGTTGACGTACCCGCACGATCGGGCGACCATGACCGCGGTCTCCCCCATCCGGCGGCGCATCGCCTCATCCACGACCACGGAGGGGGACTCCTCGACGACCTTCTGGTGGCGCCTCTGTATCGAGCATTCCCGCTCGCCAAGGTGGACGATATTCCCGTGCGCGTCCGCCAGAATCTGGATCTCAATGTGCCGGGGGTCTTCGAAATATTTCTCGATATAGACCCTTTCGTCGCCGAACGCGGAACGGGCCTCCGAGGCCGCCGCGCGGAGGGATCCCGCGAGCTCACGCTCTTCCCGGACGATCCGCATCCCCTTCCCTCCCCCCCCTGCAGCCGCCTTGACGAGGACCGGATAGCCGTGTGAGGCGCAGAATGCGGCCGCCTCAGCAGCATCGGTAACGGCGCCCCGCGTCCCGGGGACCGTGGGGACACCGGCGGATGCGGC
>DATJPH010000410.1:0-5519 GCA_035506475.1 Bacteroidota bacterium
ATCTCCCTTGTATCCAACGATGCATTGACCGCCGTGGCGATCTGGTCGTCGTAGACGAGCCGCTTGAAGAGCCTGGAGCTCTTGCCGTCGCTCAGGACGCTGCCGACAAGCTGGAGGTACGCGGCATCGGCGGTCCCCCACCGCGGCGTATTCCAGACCTTGTAGATGCGCGCCTGCGGGACGTGATCCTGCACGGTACCGCGCTCCGTCCCCGTCCTCTTCGCGATCCACGCCTGCGGCCTGGCCAGCGGGGGGCCGGAGGGGATATCGCCGAAGTAGTGCTTCACTTTCGCCAGCGCCGCGTCGGTCTCGATGTCGCCGGCGATGGCGAGGATCGAGTTCGCCGCCCCGTAGTACGTCTTGAACCATTCGTGCACGTCATTGAGTGACGCGGCGTTCAGATCGTCCATCGACCCGATCACCGTCCATGAGTAGGGGTGCCCCGCCGGGAACGTATTCTTCGCGATCAGCTCTTCGGCGACGGCGTACGGCTCGTTCTCCCCCTGCCGCTTTTCATTTTGCACGACGCCCCGCTGCTGGTCGAGCCTTCCCTGGTCGACCACGCCCAACAGGTGACCCATCCGGTCGGACTCAAGCCACAGGGTCAGGTCCAGCGCCGAAGTCGGCACGTTCTCAAAGTAGACGGTCCTGTCTTCGGAGGTCGTGCCGTTGTCGTCGGTCGCGCCGGCCTTCTCCAGCGTCGCGACCACGCTCTCGTTAAAGTGCTCGCTCCCGCCGAACATCAGGTGCTCGAACAGGTGGGCAAAGCCGGTCTTGCCGGGTTTCTCGTTTTTCGACCCGACGTGGTACCAGACGTTGACCGCCACGATCGGGGCCTTGTGGTCCTCGTGGATGAGGACGGTCAGCCCGTTGTCAAGCACGAATTTCTTGTATGGTATGTCGACGGCGGAAGGCTTCTGGGCGAAGGCAACCACGGCGACAAGAAGGAGGAGCGTCAAGCCGGACAAACTGCGTCGTGCGCGCATGAGCGTTTCCTTGAGGTGAGAGAAATTGGGGATTGTTCCCGCCCGGACAGGGCGGGGCAGCAGTATTATGGATACGGGAGAACGGATTCCAGAGTTTCAGCGGGATGCCACGCCGGCTTTTAACAGCACGACGCCGTGGGACGGGACCCGCAGGTCCACCGTCCCCCCGGAGGATCTGACTTCTTTCTGCCTCCAGAGATCGCGCAGGGGGAGAGACCCCTGAACGCCAAGGCGCGAAAGCTCGAGCGTGAACGGGGCTGTGTTCTTTCCCGTATTGAACACGCCGATGGCCTTTCCGCCGTCCGCAAGGGGCTTTGTCCACACCTGTATGTCGCCCGCAGTCACCGCCGGGACAGCCTGCTTGCCGAGGGGATCCTGGTCGACGGCAAGAACTTCGTCGTTGGCAAGGAGATTCAGCGTGAAATCATCAAGCCGGTTCAGATCGCACCCGATCAGCAGGGGGGCCGAGAGCATGCACCAGAGGCTGATGTGCGTGTACTGCTCGTCAGGCGTGAGCCCGCTCGGATGAAGGCTCGGGCCCCATCCCACCCAGCCGACGACGAGCATGTCCGGGTCGTTCCAGTGACCGGGCCCCGCAAAACGGCCGTCGGCAAGCTGGTTGAACCCGATGCTGCTCATGCTTTCCCAGGTGTCGGTGATATCCCCCGTGGTGCGCCACAGATTCCCTCCGACCTCGGCCCCCCATTCCCACACATTCCCCATGCCGTACTGGCAGAGGCTGAAGACGATATCCCGGTCGACCTCATCAAGCATCTTCCGCATGAGGAGGTACGGCGCCTTCAACTCGGGGAGCGACGTGTCCTTCGCTATCTTCTCGTACGAGCACCAGTCGTACTTGAGGTAGTCGACCCCCCAGCGCGCGTACGAGCGTGCGTCGTTTCTCTCGAAGCCGTAGCTTGCCGTGTACCCGCCGCACGTCAGGGGGCCGGGAGAGCTGTAGATGCCGAACCTGAGGCCGAGCGCGTGGAGCGTATCCCCGAGGGCTTTCATGTCCGGGAATTTCGCGTTCGTCCGGATGTCCCCGTTCTTCTCCCGCTTCGGCTCCGCCGAGGTGCCGACGATTTCCCAGCCGTCATCGATATTGATGTACTGCCAGCCGTGATCAACGAGCCCCTTCGCCTTGAAGGATTTTGCGCTCGCGATCACCTTCGACCGGTCGACGCTCAGGCCCCAGCAGTTCCAGCTGTTCCATCCCAGCGGCGGGGTGAGCGCGACCTTATCGCCTGCAACGATGCGGAGCGTGCGGCTTGCTTTTCCCCTGGCGTTGGATGCCGTCAGCGTCACCGGGTAATCCCCACGGTTCTTTATGCGGCCCGCAATGATCCCGGTGGCGGGGTTAATCGAAAGACCGGGGGGAAGATCCTCGGCGCTGAATGTCATGGGACGGACTCCGGAGACGGGCACAGCGTACAGGAACGGCCGGCCGGGGCGTGTCCCTGTGACCGCGGGGCCGTTGATCCTCGGTGATTCCGGGGGGAGAGGCGTCAGGATATACGGCGTCTCTTCCGCGGCACCGGAATGCCCGGCCCCGTCGGCAATGACAAAATCGTATGTGACCCTCGCCGACTGGTCCAGCCCGCCGATTTTGAGCGTGAAATCGCGCGAAGCCAGGGGCGCAAGCGTCACCTCGCGCACATCGTGCGAGGAGTCCATGACTCCCCCCGGGGGCTGACCGGCGGGATCCCGGACCTCATGGCGGATTCCCTCGCCGGAGACCTTGTTCCGCACCACAATCGTCAGCGAGCCATGGAGGGTGTGAACGGGAGAGACATTCTTCAGTGTGAACGTCTTCGACAGATCATGCCCGGCGAACCTGAATGGCTCCGACCTCGTGTCGATCACCAGGTAATCACCGAGCGTCATCATCCGGACCGACTGGCCGCCGGTGTACATCCCGCCCTCTCCCCCGGCGTCGAAGACCCTGACGGCAAGGACGTTTTCCTTCCCCCACGCGATGCGGGGATCGTCGGCGGGGAGCACGTACGTGCGGGCGACGTTCCAGAGGCCGACGTCCGCCTTCAGGTAGGCGGTATCGGGACGGGTACCGGGAGGGACCACCGTGTCGTTGACGCCGATAAGCCCGCCATTGAGATACGTCAGATCGAAGTTGTTGATTTTCCCCAGGAAGAACCTGAGGCCGTCCCTGAGCCTGGCGCTGTCCCGCATCGCCAACGGGAGCTGGAACCGGAGCCGGTACCAGGCAAAGCCGTCCAGCTTTTCATAGCCCTGCGCCTCCCAGATCCTGTCGACCTTGACCGGGACCCAGCGGGAATCGTCGAAAGCCGGTGCTGCATACGCAATGCTGTCGCCCGGAGTGAATCTCCACCCGTCATCCAGCGTGACGATCATGCCTGTCTGCGCCCGCAGGAGCAGGGGGAATGCAAGAAGGAGTGCACAAGCGAGTCTTTTCACGGCTTTACACCCAGATAGTTGCCGTAGCCGACGATGATCGTCGAAAGTATGAGCGTGGCGAGACCGACGGCGAGCTTGGTCTTCGTCGAGAAGCTCGATCCTTTCCATTCCTTGAGCGCGATCCCCCAGAGCGAGCTGAATATGATGATGCTGGCCATGTGGATCGTCCAGCTCGAGAACTTGTAGTTCCCCATCTGGGTTTCGCCCATCGAATAGAAGAAGAACTGCATGTACCAGACGACCCCTGCAAGGGCGCTGAAGAAATAGTTGTTCAGCATGGGGACTTTCAAATCCACGGCCGCAGGAGGATCGGGAGCGGAGGGAAGATCCTTCTCGAGGATGTGCGAGCTGAAATACTGGTACCCCGTGCGGTTCCTGTAGTTGAGTATCACGCACCAGATGAAATTGGAGGTGAACCCGCCCAGCAGAACGACGCAGAGCTTCGGGAGACCCGTCCAGAGCATCGTCGTGCCGTGCCGGGCGGAGATCTCGGCGATGGGGGACGCCGCGTCAAGCCCGTAGGCGAACGAGGCGCTCATGATGCCGGAAAACGTGGCGACGAGTATCCCCTTCTTGAAATCGAACTCCTTGATCGTGGCCTTCTTCTGTTCGTCGGTCAGCTCCTTTTCCTTGGACCAGCCGGCAAGCCCCGCAATGCAGATCCCCAGGAGGCAGACACCGACACCGAGGAGTATGAACTCGCCCGAGGCCGTGCCGAGGACTTTCGTCATGAACTCCCCGTGAAATATCGGCGGCATGAGCGTCCCGAACACGGCGCAGAGCCCGAGCGCGACACCCATCCCGAGGGACAATCCGAGGTAGCGCATCGTCAGGCCGAACGTGAGACCGCCGAGCCCCCACATCGCACCCCAGAAGTATGCCCAGGCGATGCTGTCGCCCGGCGCCTCCCGGATCACGGCCAGGAGATCGTTTGTGTTGATCGACGCGAGTATCCACGGCGCAATAATCCAGCTGAAGAATCCTCCGACCAGCCAGTAGACTTCCCACGACCATTTTTTTACCGCCCGATAGGGGACGTAGAAGCTTCCGGAGGCAAGTCCGCCGAGCCAGTGAAAGAAGACGCCAAGGAAAGGATTTGACACCATTGACTGTTCCCTTCGTAAAATGACGATTGAATATACTCAAACAAGTTTGATTTTGGCACTCTCCTTCTCTATTATTCTGCCGACTTCAAGAGGAACCATGACGCCAGCTGCAGAGAACGTCCGCGTGGGGCTCTTCGGCATCGGGCTCGACACATACTGGAACCAGTTCCCCGGTCTCAAAGAGAGGCTCGAGGGATACATCGCCGGCATCCGCACAGGGCTCGGCGCGGCCGACGTCATATCGGCGGGGCTCGTCGACACGGTGGAGAAGGCACACGATGCCGCCCGGCTGTTCCGGAAAAACGAAGCGGACATCGTCTTCCTCCATGTCTCGACGTACGCGCTCTCATCGACCGTGCTCCCCGTCGTCCGGAACGTTCCTGTCGTCGTGCTTAACCTCCAGCCGGCGCGCGCGATCGACTACGCGTGGTTCAATGCGCTGGGCGACAGGGGGAAGATGACGGGAGAATGGCTTGCATTCTGCCAGGCCTGCGCGGTCCCCGAAATCGCGAGCGTATTCAACCGCGCCGGGATCCCCTTCCGGCAGGTGACCGGGACGCTCGACGACGCGGAGGCCTGGGAGGAGATCCGCGGATGGGTCGATGCCGCGCGGGTGAAAGCGGCGCTCAGCCGGACACGGCTCGGGATACTCGGCCACTATTATAACGGGATGCTCGACGTCTACGCAGATCCCACGCAGATCGCCGCGTCCTTCGGCACGCAGATCGAGCATCTCGAGATCGGCGAGCTGGCCGCGCTCCGGAAAGAGGCCACCGACGAGGAGGTGAAGAAGAAAAAGGGGGAGTTCGGCCGTGAGTTCCAGGTGATTGCCGAATGCCCGGCGGAGGAGATCACGCGGGCGGCACGGACGGCATGCGCGCTCGACCGCCTGGCGGCGCAGAGGCAGCTCGGCGCACTTGCCTATTACTACGAAGGAACGCCCGGGAGCGAGGAGGAGGATATCATCACGTCGGTGATCGCCGGGAATTCACTT
>DATJPH010000411.1:0-10239 GCA_035506475.1 Bacteroidota bacterium
TCCTCTCGTTGATCACGACCCGGGCGACGACGTCCGGGCTCACCTCGAGCAGCTCCACGAGCGAGACGAATTCCACAAGCTTCCCGTCGGCCCTGTAGCTCTTCGGCACGGTGATCACCACCGTCGACCCGTCGGCCGGGATCGCGAGCCGGCTCCCCAGCTTCGCGTTGATGACCTCGGCGATGCGCGAGGCCGTCGTAAAATCCGCCTGCGTCAGCACGACGGAAACCGTCGAGTCGGTGCTGAACGTGGTCTTGAGCGATTTCTCGATCTGCGCTCCCCCCGGTATCCTCCCGGCGGCGGTGTGGTTACGGCGTATTTCGTTCCCGTTGGCCTTCACGCTCACCCCCCCCGTGGAAAGGGGCCCCTGTCCCATCGCGTAGATCGTGCCGTCGATCCCGGAAAGCGGGGTCATGAGGAGCGTCCCCCCCTGCAGGCTCGTGGCGTCTCCCATGGAGGAGACGACGACGTCGCAGATCCCTCCCTGTTTGGCGAACCCGGGGACGGTCGCGGTCACCATCACCGCCGCCACGTTCCTGAGCCTCAGGTCGCCGGGAGGCACCGTGATGCCGAACCGCTTCAACATGCTCGTGACGGACTGGACGGTGAACGTGGAGCGCTGCGTGTCCCCCGAATTGTTGAGACCGACGACGAGGCCGTACCCGATCAACTGGAGCTGGCGGACCCCCTCGACGTAGGCGATGTCCTTGATCCGCGCGCCGGAGAGCGCGGGGCAGGACGCCGCGATGAGTGCGGCCAGTGCGACAAGGAGGGATGCGAGTTTTCGTTTCATGATGTCACCTCACAATAACCAGTGGAGCAGTTTCGTTATCCAGCCGGGACCCTGTGCGCGGGAGACGATCCCGTCCCCCTCGAACGCGATCTGCGCGTCAGAAATGTTGTACGAATAGAGCGAGTTGTCGGCCTGTATGTCCGAGGGCCTGACGACGCCGGAGATCGTGATCGTCTGTTTTTCCCCGTTGACGATGATGACCCTGTTCCCGTTGATAATCAGGTTGCCGTTGGGGAGCACGGAATCCACACGGGCGCTCAGCTTCGCCTGCACGGTCCCCTTGCTCGAGGTCCCCCCCGATCCCTTGAAGCCGTTCGCGGTTCCCAGGCCGAGGTTGATCCCCGGCGATGCGGACCCCGTCTGCGCCCCGAGCGAGAAGTTGCTCTCGCGCGAGGAGTTCGTCGAGGCGTCGTTCGTGGCGCTGTTCGTCTCGACGACGATGATCGTTATCGCATCGCCGGCATGCGCGGCTTTCTGGTCCGAAAAGAGGGATTTCATGACGTTCTCCCTCATGTCCTGCGCCGAGACAGTGAGCGCGGCACCTGCAAGGAGAACGAATGTGCCAAAGCGACGGACGTTCATACAATTCCCTTTCATAATAATATCATTCGCCCAGGGGCTCGACGACACCGGGGCCGACGACGCGGGCCCTGATCCGTTCGTGCGTGTAGGGAGCCCTGACCGTGATGACGCTCCCGGCGATCCCGTCCTCCATCGCAACGGCCCCGGTTGAGACCGTGACGCCGATCGATGCGGCGCGGAGCGTGACGGGGTCCCCGTGTGCAACAAGGGGAACCGGCTCAAAGAGCTCTTCAAACAGGACGCTCCCTTCGGCGATGAACCTCCGCGTCCTCTTCCCCTCCAGCGAGGCGGCATCCGCAAGCGGCCGGCGCGTCCACCCCGTCGATTCCACCCGTTCACTCCGGACATCGGCCGCCGAAACGCATGCGCGGGCATCGAGCCTCCTCGCGGAGAGGAGCGCGCTGGTAAACGTCCTAATGAGCGCCGGGACGACGACCCTGCGGACGGTCACGCCGTCGACGGCGATTTCCACCGCGAGCCCGACCCGCCCGCGCAGGATGGGGGTTGCCGAGGGATCGACCCGGAGCCTGAGGAGCCCGGCGGCGACGAGGATGCTGTCGGGCACGTCGCGGCACTCCACGGCATACACGGTCCCGTCCCGTGCCGGGAGCCCGGCGACGAACGCCTCCACGGCGCTCCGGAGATCCGCGCCGCGGACGAAGAGGGTGCCGGGTCCGGCAAGTGCGCCCGCGGAGGCGGCGAGAATCAGGGCTGTGATGAGTGCGCGTTTCACCGTCTCACCGTTTGATGCCGTTGGCCGTGCTGAGCATTTCATCCACGGCCGTAATGGTCTTTGCGTTCATTTCGTAGGCCCGCTGCGCCGTGATCATGCCGACCATCTCCTCGACGACGTCGACGTTCGACGATTCGAGCGAGCCCTGGAGCACTTCCCCGAACCCTTCGGTCCCCGGGGCCCCGGGGACCGGCGGACCGGAGGCCGGCGTCTCGACGAAGAGACTGTTCCCGATCGCCCGGAGGCCGGCCGGGTTGACGAATTTCGCGAGCTCGATCTGCCCCGCCTTCGTCGGCGTCGTCTCGGTCCCCGTCGTGACGTCGATCGAGCCGTCGCGGCCGATCACCACGTTCGTCGTATCGCTCCCGAGCGTGATCCCGGGCTCGAAGATGTACCCCTGGGAAGTGACGAGCGTCCCGTCCGCGGAGAGTTTCAGCGCGCCGTCCCTCGTGTAGGCAAGTGAGCCGTCCGGCCTCCGGACCTGGAGGAACCCTTCCCCCTGGATCGCCACGTCGAGCGTGTTGTTGGTCGTCTGGACGTCCCCCTGGGAGAACGTCTTGAGTGTCGCCACAGGGACCGCGCCGTTGCCGACCTGTATCTCGATCGGGACCCGGATGTTGGGGTTCTGCGACACACCGCTCGCCTTCAGCGTCTGGTACATCAGGTCCTGGAACTCGGGGCGGCTCTTCTTGAACCCCGTCGTGTTGACGTTTGCAAGGTTGTTGGCGATGATTTCGACGTTCATCTGCTGTGCCGCCATCCCGCTTGCCGCCGTGCGCAGTGCTCTGTTCATATGCTCTCTCTCCTCAATGATGTCAGGCTGATGCTACACTTTTCCGACTTCAAGCGACTTGGCGACAGAGTCGTCCATCGCCTGAAGCACTTTCTGGTCGGTGTCGAAGCTCCGCTGGAGCTCCGTCATCGCTATCATCTCTTCGACCCCGTTCACGTTCGACTCCTCGAGGAACCCCTGCTTGACCGCCGAAGGGGAGACGGGCCCCTCGACCGTGGGCGCACCCGGCGCCGCGCTGAAGAGCGATGCGGTCTCCTTGGCAAGGAGGGAGGTGTCGGGGAAATCGACGACGCGGATCCTGCCGATCGTCTCTCTGTCGACCATCACCTCGCCTGACTCGGCAATGCTCACCGAGGCCTGCTGGAGCTTCTGAATATCGGGGAACCTGATCTCCCCTTCGGCCCCGGCGACCGGGTAGCCGTCGGCGTTCACGAGCGATCCGTCCGCCGAAAGCCTGAAGCTCCCGCTCCGTGTATAGCGGACCCCGCCGGGGGTGTTGACGGCGAAGAACCCGCGCCCCTGTATGGCGACGTCGAGGGGATTGCCGGTCTGGCGGAGCGATCCGTCCGAGAAATCGATCCCCTGGACGACGCTGACCCCGGTGAGATCTCCCGCGGCGTTCGTCGTGGGCTGCGAGGAGTCCTTCAGCATCTGCACGAACAGCCTGTCCCTCTTGAACCCGGTGGTGTTGACGTTCGCCAGGTTGTTGGCGATGAGCTCCATGCGCATCAGCTTCGGGCGCATCGCCGTTTCCGCGGTCTGCAGTCCCAGGATCATGGCTTTTCCCCTTCCGTAGGAACAATCTCGAGCTTCTGAAGCCTGAGCGCGAGGTCGATCTCTCCCCTGCCGATTCCAAGCCGTTTGGCGACCTTTACCCGCTGTGCGATCGTCGCATCGGCGCTGCAGGCGCTCCGGGCGCGGCGGCGCGAGCCGTCCCCCATGGAGCCCGCGTGGAGCCTCATGGCAAGATCCATTTCCCCCCGTGCGCTCCGGAGGTCCCTGCCGACGCCGAAGAAAGAATCTTCCTCCTCTGCCTGTGCGTCCGCCGGGAGCGGAGATTCTTCTGTCTCCTCCTCCCCTGCGAGCGGCGCCGTCACGCTCACCGGGGCCGACGGTATGCGCCGCCGGGCGGATCGGCGCGCGACAAGGAGAAGTATCAGCAAGGTCGATACCCCGGCGACAATGAGCGCCGAGACGAGTGCGAAGACGCCGGATTTCCGCTCTCCCGCCTGGACCGGAGCGGCGGTATGATTCTCGAAGCCGGCGTTCGTCTGCTCGGAGGCGAGTGCCCTGACGTCGATCGGGGGCTTCCTGGCGGCTTTCACGGCCGGCCGCGGGGCCTTCGCCGCCGGGGAAACGCGCGCGGCGCTGTCCGTGCGCGCGGCCGCTGTGCGCGGAGCGGGCCTGGGCGCCGGGATCACCTCCATCGCCAGGCTGTCGAGCCCCTGTGCAGCCGAAGCCGGCAGGGCCAGTGAGAGCGCCGCCACAGACGCGGCGACGAGCCGCAGGGAGAACGATGTCCGCCTGAGTGTCATCGGGGCTCCTTCCACGCCGGGATCGTGATCGTAAATGTCGTCCCCACGCCGGTCTCGCTCCTGACGCTTATCGTCCCGCCGTGCTGGGCGATGATCTTGCTGCAGATCGCCAGGCCGAGGCCCGTCCCCTTCTCCCCCTTTGTCGTGAAGAACGGCTTGAAGACCTTCTCCCTGATCTCCGGCGGTATCCCGGGGCCCGTGTCGCCGAACGTGATCCGGACGGCGGGGCCGGCGGCGGCCGCGGCGATCGTGATCCTGCCGCCCGAGGCCATCGCGTCCCTGGCGTTGATGAGGAGGTTGAGGAACACCTGCTGGAGGTAGTTCGCGTTCCCTTTCACGGGCTGGAGCCCCTCGTCGCACGCAAGGTCGATTTCGATCTGCTGGCCGCGGAACTCATGCCGGACGATCGCCACGGCGTCCTCGATCACCCTGCTGATCGCCAGGGGCTCGAGCGTCACGTCTTCGGACGCCGAACGGGCAAAGTTCATCAGGCGGAGCGTGATATCGGAAAGGCGTTTCACCTGCGCGCTGAACATCTCCATCCAGTTGGGCAGCGGCCTCCCGGCCTGCGCGAGATCGAGGTGGAGCAGCAGGATGCTCAGGGGGTTCTTGATCTCGTGCGCGATGCCGGCGGCAAGCTCCCCGATGGCCGCGAGTTTCGCCGCCTGGACCATCTGCGCGTGCGAGGACTTGATCTCCTCGTTGGCGAGGACGAGCTGGCGGAGCGTGCGCCAGTGCTCGACGCCGACCGCGGCCTGGTTGGCAAGGACCGACAGGAGCTGGATGTCCTGGTTGGAGAACTCCTGCTGCGCCTTCTCCGTGTGGATGATGTAGATCCCGATCCCCTCGCTCCTGAGGATGAGGGGGACGATCACAAAATTGCGGGCGCTCGCGTTGGAGACCATGTGTTCAAGGTCCGGGATGACGACAGTCTTCTTCTCGGCGATCACCCAGTCCACGATCCCCGCCTCAAGCTGGTGTTCGGCTTCGTGACGGAGCCTGTCGGAGGGGCGGCCCGCCAGCGACACGAGCGCCTCGGTCTTCGTGTCGAACAGGAAGATGTCCGAGTCGATGACCGGGATCACCTGCCGGGTGAGGTCCATCAGCGCACTGACGATCTGGTCGGGCTCCGCGGACGTGCTGACGGTGTTCGACATCCGCTGCATCGCGACGAGCTCGTCGATGGAGCTGCGGATGGCGAGGTTGTTCGTGCTCGCGTTCATGTTGTCCCGCCGGAGCACGTCGATCGTCGTCTCGAGCGCCTTGATGTAGCTCTCCCTGCTTTCGATGAACTGCTCGAAGTGCGGAAGCCCCTCCTCCAGGATCTCGAGCTTGGTCTTTTTCAGTTTCTTCTCCATCACCGGAATCCTCCCGCCCGCACGGCCTCTTCGAGATCGGCGTCCAGGATCGCGGTGCAGTTTTCAATGTATTCGGCGACCGCCGTCTCGTCGTTGAGGCCGAGGCGCTCGAGTGCCGTTTTGTCAAAATCAATCCCCTTGTCGAACTCTGTCTGCCCTTTGACAACCTTGCAGGAGACGACGTCCGCCACGTGGATCAGGGAGACAAGCTCCTGGTGCGACTCCGCCTTCGCCGGGTTGTGGTGCAGGGAGATCGCCTCCACGAGGTGCCGCGGGAGGTTCCACCGTTCCGCCAGCCACCCGCCGACCTCCGCGTGCGTCACGGAGAGGACGCTCTCCTCGGCTTCCAGGAACGTCAGCTCGGATTCGCGCGCGATCTCGACGATCCTCCGGTACTCGCTCTTGAAGTAGCGGTGCAGGACGGAGATCCCCATGTCGTGGAGCAGGCCCCCGACGAAGACCTCCTCGGTCACCCGGTAGCCGAGGTCCCGCGCAAGCCGCCGCGCAAGGACGCCGGTGGCGATCGCGTGGTCCCAGAACCCCTTCGCATCGAAGAGGCCGTCGGATTTCTTCTGCAGCGAGCTGATGAGCGAGATGCTGATCACGATCTCCTTGAGCGCGTCGTACCCCAGGACGATGATCGCAAAGTCGATCGTCGAGATCTTCCGGGGGAACCCGTAGAACGGGGAATTCGCGATCTTGAGCACCTTCGCCGTCAGCGCCTGGTCCGTGGAGATCACCTTCCCCAGTTTCGAAGCGCTCGTCCGCGGGTTGTCGACCATCTCGACGACCTCCATCGCCACCGCGGGGAGCGCCGGGAGCTGGATGATGGACTGGACGCGTTCCTTTATGTACTCCGGTGACATCATTGCCTGGGTTCCTCCGATTGATCCGTGTGTGACTGACCGAAGACCGTGCTCAGGCGGCACAGTGCCTGGTCCTTCAGATGCTCCACCTCTTCGACCGGCATCCCCGTGACGCGCGCGATGATCTCCAGGGGGAGCGTTTCGTAATAATGGAGCGCGAGTATCACCCGCATGTCCGGCGACAGCAGCCCGAGGCCGGCCTCAAGCTGCTCCTTGAGGGCGCCGCAGTGAATCTCCGGCGCGGGCCCCGGCTCGTGCTCGACGGCCGCCACGCGGTTCCAGAAGCCGTCCATTGCGTATATGCTGATGACGAGATCGTGCGCCGCGCGGCTCGTAATGGCGAACTTCACCGTCTCCTTCACCGCCCTGCTCCCCAGGAGCGCCAGCGCCAGGTTCAGCGTGCACGCCGGGAGCGGGAGGCCGTACGACACGGCCGCCTTGCGCGTGACCGACTTCGACAGGGAGGGATCCCATTCCAGGATCGCCCCGAGCTCCTTCACGTGCGACTCCGGGTCGTCGACCAGGCTCAGGATATGCTCCATGAGCGCGGTGCGCGAGAGGACGTTGTCCATCAGACATCCTCCTCCAGTGAAGCGAGACCGAGCCTGAGCTTTGCCAGGATCTCGGTGTGGACCTGCGAGATGCGCGACTCCGAGATGCGGAGCACCGCCGCGATCTCCGCGAACTTGAGCCCCTCGTAGTAATAGAGGGCGATGACGGCGCGCTCACGCGGCGGAAGCCTGTTGATGGCGTCCATCAGGTGCGCCTTGATGTCGTCCTGCGAGAGCTGTTCCTCCGGCGAAAGCGTGTCGGCCGCGACCGTTTCCACGGTCTCCCCTTCGGCCGGCTCCCCTTTGCGGCGTGTATCCCGGTTCATGATTTCCCCCGTTTCCGTAACGAATTTCCTGAATTCCTCCGCGGTCATGGAAAGCTTCGCCGCGATGTCCGTCGCGCTCGCCTCCCGGCCCGTTTCCCGCACCACCTGATCCTGCGCGTCCCTGTACGCCCTGTGCTGCGCGTGAACGGCGCGCGGGACCCAGTCAAGCCGGCGCATCTCGTCGAGGATCGTCCCCCGTATCCGCGAGACCGCGTATGTATCGAACTTCACCCCCAGCGCCGGCGAAAAGCGCTCCACCGCGTCGAGAAGACCGATCATCCCCATCTGCACGAGGTCGTCCCGGTCCAGCCCGAGCGACCGGGCCCGCACCGCCAGCCCGAACCGCTTCAGGACGAACTGGACGAGTCCCGCGTAGTGGACGACCGCCTTCCGTTTGAGCGAAGGCGCCTTCGTCGTCGCAAGCTGCTGCCAGATATCCGCAGGGAGCGGTTCCATGGTTCACCGGCTCATTTCGTCGATTGCAGCGTCGGCCTGCGCGCCCCCGCGGCGCCCGGCCCGGTCTGTCCTCCCGCGGCATGCTCCTCCCCGTCCTTCTCCTTCGCAACGATCAGCGAGCTCATCAGGAGCACCGCCGCGATCGCGCACACGATGACGATGAAGACGATGAACGCCCGGGCCACCGTCTCCATCAGGCTCATCCCCTGCGTGCCGAACACGACGGCCGCAACGCAGAAGCCGAGCATCCCGATCTGAAAAATGATCTTGTTCATACCGTGACCGCCTTCAGGGATGAGTAGTTGATGAACTCGCCGGCCATCGCGTGCCCGATCGCCTTGATCGAGAGGGACGCCGCCGAACGCGGAAACCTCGTGATCACCGGCTCCTGCTGGACGATCGCCTTGTGCACGCACGGATCGAACGGCACGAACCCGGGATAGCCGAAGGAGCGGCCGAGGAACCGGTCCACCGCCAGGCGGAGCCTGTTGACGGTCTCGTCGGCGTCCGCGGGCTGGCGCACCGCGTTGACGACAATGTTGACCGCCGCATCCGCGCGCGAGGCCCAGAGGACCTTCATCATGGCATAGGCATCGAGGATCGCGGTGGGCTCCGTCGTCGTCACAATCAGGGTCTCGTCCGCCGGCTCGGCAAACTGGATGATCTCCGGCGTGAGACCCGCCGCCGTGTCGATCATCAGGACGTCGTACCGCTCCCGGAGCCCGATGATCTCGTCGACGAGCCGTTCCTGCACGCCGGGCGTGAGCAGGGGGTAGTCGATTTCCCCGGAATTCCCGGCAAGGACCCGCAGGCCCGGCCGCGGGCTCATGAGCGCGTCCTCCAGGTCGACGTCATCCCGCAGGACATCGGCAAGCCGGTACCGGGGTGAGAGCTTGAGCATGACGTCGAGCCCGCCGAGGTTGGCGTCCGCGTCAAGGAGGATCACCCGTTTCCCCAAGTCGCAGAATGTGATCGCCAGATTGAGCGCCACCGTGCTCTTGCCCGCACCCCCTTTGCCGCTCGTCACCGTGATGACGTGGGGCCGCGAGGGGCGGCGGTACATTTCAGCGATCTGCCTCATCCGTTCAGCCTGGTCAGGCATGCGCGATATCTCCCGAATACACCATCTGTGCAAATCTCGCCGGATCGACACGCACGATGTCGTCGGGCACGGTCTGGCCGGTCGTCACGTAGGAGACCGGTATCCTGTCGCGGCTGGCCACGCTCAGGAGCGAGCCGAGCGTCACGGCCTCGTCAAGCTTCGAGAACAGGAGCCGGTTCGGCTTCACAACGCGGAATTTCTCGATAATGTCGAGCGCGCCCTTCATCGAGGTCGACGCGCTCAGGACGAGATGGATGTCGTCGGGCTCGGCGGCGTCCATGAACCGCGCCAGCTCGGCGAGCTCTTTCGCCGAGCGCTGGCTCCGGCCCACGGTGTCGATAAAGACGATGTCCCTGTCCTTGAATTTCCTGACGGCGGCGGCCATCTCCGCGGGACGGTAGACCACTTCCATCGGGATGTCGGCGATGGCGGCGAACGTCCGGAGCTGTTCGATCGCGCCGATCCTGTACGTGTCCGCGGAAATGAGTCCCACCGAGCGGTGGTGGAGGAGCTTGTTGATCGCCGCGAGCTTCGCGACGGTCGTCGTCTTCCCCACGCCCGTCGGCCCCACAAGCGCGGAAACGTGCGTGCGGCGCCGGCGGGTCTTCACCTCCGGCGCAGGTGCCACCAGTCCGGCCATCGCATCGAGGACCGCCCTCTCGGCGCCGCCCGGTCCCGCGCCGCGCTCTGCGTCCGTGCCGGAGGCGTAGACTGACTGGACAAGGTCGGCCGCGAGCTTCGCGTCGACGTCCTGGTCCACCAGGGCGGTGTACAGGCTCTTCAGGTGCGCGGGGAGCGCGGGCATCCTGTCGTATTTCAGGTGCTCGACGACCGTGGAAAGTGTGCCGCGCATCTCGCTCAGCTCGATCTTGAGCTGCGCGAAGTCTTCACGCTCGCGCGCCGGGGGTTTCTCCGCGCCGGCGGCTCCCTGCGCGGCCCGCTGCTGGAACTGGCGCGCGACCTTCTTCAGGCTCTCCACGGGATCTTCGTCGGCCGGGACGGCCGCACCGGGCTCCTGGAGCTCGGCGGCGCGGCGCGCGTACGGGTTGCGCCGGGCGGGCGACGCGTCGTCGATCGCCGCGGTGATCTCGAACATATCCTTCGCCAGGAAGCTGAGCTGGCCCTGCCGGGGAATGTTCCGGCT
>DATJPH010000412.1:0-2144 GCA_035506475.1 Bacteroidota bacterium
AACTGGAAGATCCTGATCCCGCTGGCGGTCCTTGTTGCCGGTGTGCTCCTGTTTGCTCCGCCCTACGTCACGGGGAGACTCTTCAGCATTGTCGACATCCACCACCCGGAAAACGAGACGAGGCTCCTCCTCTGGAGCACGGGGCTGAAGATCTTTGCGGACCACCCTGTGACCGGCGTCGGCGACATCGACCTCGGAGAGCTTCTCAGGCAGTACGCGGGCCCCGGCTACAGCGGGCAGTGGGGGCACCTGCATAACGTTGCCGTCCATGTTCTTGTCACGCTCGGCGTTCTCGGCGCGGCCGCGGTGTTCGCACTGTTTATCCGCATCGGGATCGTCGAGTGGAAGATCTACCGGCGCGTGAAAGATGACTGGTTCGCCGGTTCGTTTGCGCTCGGCGCGTTCGCGGCGTTTATCGGCTTCCAGGTGAACGGGCTTACCGAGTGGAGCTTCGGGAACCAGATGGTGGTGATCCTCGTCTGGATCACGCTCGGGATCACGCTGGCCCTCGGCCGGATTGCAGGAAAGGAGCCCCGGTGGGCGCAACGCTGACGGTGATCACGCTGACGAAGGATGAAGAACGGAACATCGCAGGCTGCCTCTCGAGCGTCGCGTGGGCCGATGAGATCATCGTCATCGACTCGGGGAGCACCGACAGGACGGTGGAGATAGCGCGGCGGTTTACGCCGAACGTCGTCGTCCTCCCCTGGAGGGGATACGGGGCCGCGCGGAACGAGGCCCTGACCCGGTCGCATTCCGGGTGGATACTCTGGCTTGACGCGGACGAACGGGTGACCGAAGGGCTCGCCGCGGAGATCCGGTCGATACTGCTGGAGGACGATCCAGGCGTGGCGGGGTACGAGATCGCGCGGCGCGCGTACTTCTGCGGCAAATGGATCAGGCACGGGGGCTGGTATCCCTCGCGGGTCATCAGGCTCTTCCGCAAGGACCGGGCGAAGTTCAGCGAGACCCGCGTACACGAGCGCCTCATCACCGGCGGACCGATTGCCCGGACCCGGAGCGATCTCATCCACTATACGGATCCCGATCTCACGCACTATTTCGCCAAATTCAACTCCTACACGTCGCTGGCTGCCCGCGACCTGGCGGAGAAGGGGAAGACCTTCTCCCTGGTGGATCTCGTCGTCAGGCCGCTCTTCCAGTTCTTCAAGATGTACGTCCTGCGGCTCGGCTTTCTCGACGGGACACACGGGTTCGTGCTGTGCGTCGCGTCCTCAGCCTACGTGTTCACGAAGTACGCAAAGCTCTGGGAACTGAACAAGTCTCCAACTACGGAGGGACCATCGGATGGAACCCACGGAGAAACAGACGATGCTCTTCGCCCGGCTCATCCTGATGCTGCACGCCGCGGCGATGCAGTATCTGGGCAAGATCAAGAACCCCGTGACGGACAGGATCGAGCGTGACCTTGGTGCCGCCCAGGGGATGATCGATACGCTCGAAATGCTCGAGGGGAGGACGAAGGGGAATCTCTCGCACGACGAGGCCCGCATGCTCTCCGGCATGCTCCAGGAGCTGCGCCTCAACTACGTGGACGAGGTGCAGAAGCCGGATCCGGCGCCTGCGAAGGACGGGGGTGCGGCGGGATGAAATTCGCGATTTTCGGCAATGAAGGGAAAGCCGGCCTGAAGGAGGCGCTCCTGGTCCTCCTTGCGAGGCTCGAACACGCCGGGATGGAGTATGCGGTTGACGAGGCCCTTGCGCCCCTTGTTGAGGAGCGACCCGGCGCAGCATCCAGGCTCAGGAGCCGCGAGGCGTGTCTCGACGGCGCGCAGATGCTCGTTGCGCTCGGCGGAGACGGCACGCTCCTGGCCGCGGCGCGGGCCGTGGGCCGCCGGGGGACCCCGATACTGGGAGTCAATCTCGGCAAGCTGGGTTTCCTGGCGGAGCTCGCTCCCGCGGAGCTTGACCGGGCCGTGGGTGACATCGTCGCAGGCAAGTACATCGTCGAGGAGCGTCTGATCATCGAAGCGCGGACGACCACGGACCCTTCAAAAGTCATCCACGCGATGAACGACATCGTCCTCGACAAATCGCGTTCGTCGCGCGTGATCGATATCGAAACCCATATCGACGGGGCGTTCGCGGTCACCTACCGCGGAGACGGCGTCATCATCTCGACG
>DATJPH010000413.1:0-5333 GCA_035506475.1 Bacteroidota bacterium
CACCCTGCTTTCCGGCGCAGCTCTGGTCCACGATGTACCCAGTCCACTCGGCAGCCATCGCGCTGATCGCCGAAAACGCTAACACAGCCAGCACTTTCTTCATTGAAAATTAACCTCCAAGTTTCTGATATTGCCTGGTCAGAGCAAATATACTTCAGGTACGAGATACGGCGCAACTTTGGATGTTCAGCCGCACGTTGCAAGTGTTAACTATCGGTTAGCCGACCTTGACGCCTTCCCAGCGGGCGATGACAGCGCTCGCAAGACAATTCCCCAGCACGTTGATCGAAGTCCGAGCCATATCAAGCAGTGCGTCCACCCCCAGCAAGACCGCCACCCCCTCCATCGGCAGTTGGAAAGTCGCCAGCGTCCCGGCCAGAATGACCAGCGCCGCGCGAGGAACGCCGGCCACGCCTTTGCTGGTCAGCATCAGGGTCAGCATCATCACCAGCTGTTCGCCCAGGGACATGCTCTTTCCGGCCGCCTGCACCACGAAGACCGATGCCAGGGAGAGATAGAGCGCGCTGCCCACCAGGTTGAAGCTGTACCCGGTGGGGATGACAAATCCCACGATATGCTTGGGTACTCCGAACAGTTCCATGTTCTCGAGCGCCAGCGGTAGTGCGGCCTCGCTGGACGCCGTCGAGAAGCCGATCAGGAACGGTTCCCGCACCGCCCGGTAGAAAGGCTTCACGGGAATGCCCATGAGCGGGAGGGCGGGGAAAAGCACCAGCAGGATGCACAAGACGCTTGCCACGTACATGGTCACGATCAGTGTGCCCAGACCGAACAGGACGTGGATGCCCTTGCTGCCCACGGTCACGGCGATCGCGGCTCCCACGCCGATCGGCGCGTAGAGCATGACGATCCCCGCCACCTTGAACATCGTCTCGGCGATCGCGTCGCAGATGTTGATCACCACGAGCCGCTTCGCATCGGGGATCGCCGCAAGCCCGAGGCTGAACAGGAGCGCAAACACGACGATCTGCAGCACCTCCCCCTCCGCGGCCGCCTGCACGATGCTCTGCGGGACGATGTGCGTGACGACGTCCGAGAAGGTCTGCTTGTGGGCGATGATCTCCGAGACCGCACCGTCCCCGTGGAGGGAGACCCCCGCACCGGGCCTGACCGTGTTCACCGCGATCAGCCCGACGATAAGCGCGAGCGTCGTGAGGATCTCGAAATAGACGATCGCCTTGAGCCCCATCCGCCCGACCTGCCTCAGGTTGCCGTGCCCGGCGATGCCGACGACAAGCGTCGAGAAAATGAGGGGGGCGATCAGGCTCTTGATAAGCCTGATGAACACGGTGCTGAGGGGCTTCAGGTTCTGGGCAAAATCCGGCCAGAGCCAGCCGACGAGGAGGCCGGCGGCCATGCCGAGGAAAATGTAACGGGTGAGGGAATTCGAGGCGCGGGTCATTTGGTCGGAGAAAGTACAAAGAAAAACGGAGAAATTCAGCGGTTTGCACTTGAATACGGTTCTTCGTATTTTCGACCTGTTAAGTAAAATAGTCGAAAACGGAGAATCCTCGACACCATGCACCGCGAAGGACCCCAGGGGAAGGAAGCCATCATACTCGCAGCGGCGAGAAAGCGATTCGCCTACTACGGGTTCTCGAAGGTCACGATGGATGAGATCGCATCCGACGTCGGGCTGGCCAAGCCCTCACTCTACTACTACTTCCCCACGAAGGAAAACCTCTTCCGCGCGGTTGTCGCGCACGAGCAGGAAGCGTTCACGAACGACATCGAGCTCATGCTCAAGAAGGAAGCGCCGGCGGGGGAAAAACTGAAGGGATACGTCGACATGCGGATCAGGCTCTTCAAGGAGCTCGTCAACCTGAGCGCGCTCGGCGCGCAGACCTGGGCCGAGATTTCGTCCATATTCGGGGATCTCTTCAAGACGCTCGAGGAGCAGGAGTTCAAGCTCATACACGAGGTGCTTCTCTCCGGGAAGGCATCGGGCGAGCTGGAGCTCGCCAACCCGGGGCAGACGGCGCGGCTCATCCTCCATCTCCTGCACGGGCTCAGGCTGAGGACATTCTACACCGGAAGGCCCCCCCATGCGGACAACAGCGTCTACGCCGACCTGAAGCGGGACTCCGACCATCTTATCGAACTCCTGTTGCACGGAATGAACAGACACACTTCACACTGAGGACAGGCAATGGCAAAGACGGAAGCACACGCACCGGCGGCGGAGCCGGAAACACACCCCGGGGAATCAAACGGGGATGAGAGCATCGACCAGGTGCCGATGTTCAGGAGACGGCGCATCATGATCCCCCTCGGGATCTTCCTTGCGCTGGCACTCGGCGGAGGCTGGTACTGGTACGTGAACCTCCGCGGCTACATCACCTCCGACGACGCCTACATCGACGCGGACCGGGTCTCGATAAGCTCCAAGATGCTCGGCCGGATCGAGAGACTGACCGTGGACGAAGGGGACACCGTGACCTCCGGGCAGGTCCTCGTGGTCCTCGACGACAGCGACCTCCGCGCACAGCTCGCCCAGGCAACCGCCGCCCACCGGCTCGCCGGGGAGAGCGTCAAACTCGCGCGCGTCAACCTCGCCAGGGCACAGGACGACTTCCGCCGGGCGGACCAGCAGTACAGGACGTCGGTGATCACCAAGGAACAGTTCGACCACGCAAGGAGCGCGCTCGACGCCGCAGGCGCCGAGCTGGGCATCGCGATCTCGCGCGTGGCCTCCGCCCAGGCGCAGACGGGCGTCATGCAGGCGCAGCTCGACAATACGACGATTCGCTCCCCCCTCAACGGGAGCGTGGCAAAGCGCTGGGTTCTCCAGGGGGACGTGGTGCAGCCGGGCCAGCCGATATTCTCCGTGTACGACAGGAGCAGGATCTGGGTGACCGCCAACCTGGAGGAGACGAACATGGACGTCGTGCGGCTCTCCGAAGACGTGGGGATCTCCGTGGACGGGCACCCCGACAGGATATTCGGGGGACGCGTCTTCCAGCTCGGCGGCTCCACCGCGGCGCAGTTCTCGCTTATCCCCCCGAACAACGCATCGGGGAATTTCACCAAGGTGACGCAGCGCGTGCCGATCAAGATCTCGATCGAGGAGCGGACACCCGGAAACCCGGTGCCGGCGCTCCTCCTGCCGGGCATGTCCGTCGAAATCCGCATCAGGACAAAATAAGCCATGCCCTCGCGCGACAACGAGTTCCGCTCCCGGGCGCTCCAGCAGTTTTCCTCGCTCCACCACGAGCATCCGTCCTACCAGTGGTGGGTCCTGGCAAACGTCATGATCGGCACGTTCATGGCCGTCCTCGACGCGACGATCGTCAACGTCGCCCTCCCGAAAATCATGGCCGCGTTCGGCATCGGCGTCGACAAGGTGGAGTGGGTCCTGACCGCCTACCTCCTCGTCTTCGCCGTCATGCTCCCGACCTCAGGCTGGGTGGCCGACCATTTCGGCTACAAGCGGACGTACATGTCGGCCCTGTTCCTGTTCACGCTCGGGTCGCTCCTGTGCGGCATCGCCTGGGATGAAAACGCGCTCATATTCTTCCGGATCGTCCAGGGGGCGGGAGCCGGGTTCATGATGCCGGTGGGGATGGCGATCGTCACACGGGAATTTCCGCCGCAGAAGCGCGGGATCGCCCTCGGGTTCTGGTCGATCGCCGCCGCCGCATCGGTCTCCCTGGGGCCCCTCGTGGGCGGCTACCTCTGCGACCATTTCTCCTGGCACATGATATTCGACGTCAACGTCCCGGTCGGGATCATGGGAGTCTTTGCGACATACGTGATACAGCGGGAGTACAAGACCGAGCACGTCCGCACGTTCGATTTCGGCGGATTCATCTCCATGACCCTCTTTCTCACCTCCCTCCTTCTCGCGCTGAGCAACGGCAATTCGGCGTGGAACACCGGGGGGTGGTCGTCGCCGTTCATCGTCTGGTGCTTCATCATCGCGGGGATCTCCTTCACCGCGTTTTTCATCAACGAGTCGCTCGTCGAGCACCCGATCATCGACCTCTCGCTCCTGAAGAACTTCAACTTCGGGATGACGAACATCGTCCTGTTCATATTCGGGCTCGGCATGTTCGGAAGTACGTTCCTGCTCCCCCTCTATCTCCAGAACTCGCTCGGCTACACGGCATTCCAGGCAGGCCTCGTCTTCCTCCCCACGGGGATACTCCAGGGGCTCCTCTCCCCCGTCGCCGGGATCCTTGCAGACAGGGGGTACGGGAAAGCTCCCGCGGTCATCGGGATCATTCTCCTGGCGTTCAGCCTTTACCTGAACTACTTCCTCTCGATTTACTCGGAACACGCGCAGATCATGATTCCGCTCTACATACGGGGGGCGGCCATGGGGCTGGTGTTCACCCCCCTGAGCTCGCTTGCCCTCTCGGAGATCCCGCGCCACAAAATGGCGCAGGCCTCCGGCCTCTTCAACGTCATCCGGCAGGTGGGAGGGAGCTTCGGCGTGGCGCTCCTGGGGGCCATGCTCACGCGGAGAATGATATTCCACCTTGCGGCCTTCGGCCAGACCGCGGACCAGTACTCGGTGCCGTTCAAATCCGCGGTCGCCCGCACGCAGATGTTCGCGCAGAGCGTCGCCGGAGGGAACGCCGCCGTCTCCGCCTCGCGGGCGCGGGCGCTCGTCTTCGGGAACCTCTCCGACCAGGCGTTCGTCGCGGCGGTCGCCGACGATTTCCTCATCGCCGCGGCGATCACGGCCCTCTGCCTGGTCCCGATACTCTTTCTCCGCGTCCACAAGCGCGCCCCGGGGCACGCGCCCGCCCCGCTCGAATGATACTTCATCCTCATTGGGATAACCGACAATGACAGCTTACAGAATGGTAATCCTCCTTCTCGGTGCCGGGATCGCACTGCAGGGTGCCCCGGCACAGACTCCCGCAGCACCCCCCCTCTCGGCGGGGGACGCCGTCGCACTTGTCCTCGCGCGCAACCCGGCACTCGTCGAGTCCGCCCGTTCGATCGACGCGTCGCGGGCCCGGGCGGAGGGGAGCCGGAGCGGGTACCTCCCGAGCGCGGAGGCGGAAGCCACGTACGTGTTCCTGGCACCGGTCTCCGTCTTCGACCTTCCCGGGGAATCCATCAAGGTATACCCGAACAGCAACTGGGACGGCCACATCGGGGTGCGGCAGACCATATACGATTTCCAGAAGACAAGCGCGCAGGTAGGCCTTGCGGATTCACGCATCGCGCTCGCGGAAGACTCGCGCGAGGCCGTAAAACGGGACCTGGAGGTCCGTGCGGCCGAGACGTTTTACGCCATACTGTTCCTCCGCAGGAGCATCGAGGTCCAGGACGAGCAGGTCCGCACGCTCGGGGAACACCTT
>DATJPH010000414.1:0-3695 GCA_035506475.1 Bacteroidota bacterium
TCGCCTGCGCGGGGAGCCTCCCCCCCGTCACCGTGTTCATACTCCGCGCGATGCGGAACGTCGTGTTCACCGCCGGCAGCATGGTGGGGATTCTCCAGGCGCTCTGCGCCTCGCTCGTCATCCTCGCCCCGTTCTGCGTCCTCTCCGGGTTTCTCTTTACGCTCTTCGTCCATATTGTCACCCCGCTCGAAGAGGGGAAAAGCGCGGCACGCGTCTACGCGCTGGAGTCTCTCGGCGCCGCCTCCGGCGGGATCGCCTTCAGCCTCGCCCTCACCTGGTACCTCGAGACGTTCCAGGCGCTGTTCATACTCCTTCTCGCCGACCTCGCGGTCGCGTCCCTCCTTGCATGGAGAGCCAGGGCGCCGTACGCCGCGGCGGGCGCGCTGGCATGTGCGGGGCTCGCCGTCGCCGCCCTCGTCATGAACCGGGCGGACGGATGGACGCGCGGATACCTCTTCCCCGAACAGGAGATCGTCTATTTCAGGGACACACCGTACGGGAACCTGACGCTCACGCGCCAGGGAGAGGAGATCAGTTTCTTCGAAAACTGCATGCTCATGTTTTCGACGAACAATGCGACGCCGAACGAGGAGGCGGTCCATTACTGCATGGTGCAGCGGGCCGCCCACCGGCGCGTGCTCCTTGTCGGCGGGGGGATCGCCGGGACGCCGGGAGAGATCCTGAAATACGGCGTGGAGGGGATCGACTACGTGGAGATCAATCCGTGGATCATCGGGGTCGGGAGGACGTACACCCGGACGCTCGACGACAGCCGCGTAGCGGTCATCGAGGCCGATGCCCGGATGTTCGTCCGTTCGACGCCGCACCGGTACGACGCCGTCATCGTCGATCTGCCCGACCCGGCGACGGCACAGATCAACAGGTTCTACACGCTCGAGTTCTTCCAGGACCTGAAGAGGGTCATGAACGACAGTGCGGTGGTCTCCATCAGCCTCCTCCCTGCCGCAGACTACCAGGGGACCGAGGCGCGCGGCGTCACCTCCGTGCTCTACCGGACACTCGGCCGGGTTTTCGCCCATGTCCTGATCATCCCCGGGGAGCGGAACTACTTCCTTGCCTCAGGCAGCCCGCTCCAGAGCGGCATCGCGCGCCTCGTGGAGATGCGGGGCGTCAGCACGACGTATGTCAACCGTTATTACCTCGACGACGGGAGGATCGCCGCACGAAGCGCCGAGATCACTTCCGCGCTCGACCCGCATGCCGAAGTGAACACGGACTTCACGCCGCTATGCTACTACAGGCAGCTCGGCTACTGGCTCAGCTATTTCGGATTTGCCCCCGGTCCCTGGTTGCTGACCGCGGGGTTCGTGCTCCTGCTTCTCCTGGGGAGGTTCACGGCCCTGGGCGCGGCGATCTTTGCGGGGGGATTTGCCGCCTCCTCGCTGGAGATCGTGCTCCTGGTCTCGTTCCAGGTCCTTGCGGGAGCGCTCTTCCAGATGACGGGGTTTGTGATCACGGCGTTCATGGGGGGACTCGCCGCCGGCGCACTCCTCTCCGCCAGGTCGCTCCGGCGCCCGGGCATCAGAGTCCTCATCGGCGCCCAGTTTGCCCTCTCGCTCGTGTGTCTCGCCGTTCCGGCGATCCTCCTGCTGCTGCAGTCCTGGCACAGTTCCCCGTTTTCAAGCGGGTGCGTCATCACGGCGGTGGCGTTTACGGGAGCGCTCCTGACGGGGTTTGAGTTCGGCACCGCAGCGCAGATCCGGCGGGGAGGCGCGGCCGGGTCGCCGTCCGAGCTCTACGGGCTCGACCTGTTCGGTTCCGCGCTGGGGGCAGTCGTCGTGAGCGTCTACGCAATCCCGCTCCTCGGGCTCTCCGGCGCAAGCGTGCTGGCGGGCGCCTTCGCAGCAGGGGGAGGAATCCTCTGCCTCATGGTCCGGAAACGATATGCACAAGTCGGTCAGGAGCTGTAATCACAGAAAGGACAGGGCCATAATCATGGAACCACTTACGTCACACCACGATCCGAAGCTCTCATGGGTACAGCCGAAAACGTTCGAACGGCTGTTCGAACTGCGCGCGGGGGGAAAGCTCTTCGGAACGCTCCGGTTGGAAAAGGCCATGGGCACGCTCGCCACCGCACATGCGGCGGCGGGAACATGGACATTCAAGCGGTCAGGCTTTCTCAATCCCCGGGTGACAGTCCGGGAAGCCGGCGGGGAAACCGACACCGCGGTGTTCTGGCCGAGGGTCTGGGGAGGTGGATGGCTTGACTACCCCACCGGAAAGAGATTTCAGTGGAAGTCGATGAATTTCTGGGGATCGGCGTGGGCGTTCACCGGCATGCAGGGGGAGACCGTATTCACGATGAGGCCCGGCAGCGGGGAATCCAGGCTGTCCGACCTGCTGAAGAACCAGGCTCTTGTGGATGTCGACGCTCACGCGTTCGGCCTCACGGAGCTCCCCCTCCTTCTCCTGCTGGGCTGGTACCTGATGATCATGCAGCAGGAGGAATCAACCGCCGGCGTTGTCGCGGCGATCAGCTGAAACCGTCCGGGAGGGATATCATCATGAAAGAAATCACGAAGCGCGAGTTTCTGAAGTACGTCTGTCTCGGAGCAGGATCCTGCGCCGCGCTGCCGTGGAGTTCGGCAGCCGCGCGCGCCGAAATCGTATCGCTCCTGATGGGCGTGCCGCAGGGTGAACCGGGGAGATGGACAAAGGAAGCTCTCTTTTACAAAGCCACCCCTTCGGGACTCCAGTGCCTCAAATGCCCACACGCGTGCCTGCTCGGCGAGGGGGAGACGGGTCGGTGCCGGAACCGGGTCAACATCCGCGGGAAGCTCTACACCACCGCGTACGGCAACCCGTGCGCCGTCCACATCGATCCGATCGAGAAGAAACCGCTCTTCCACTTTCTCCCGTCCTCGCAGGCATTCTCCGTCGCGGAGGCCGGGTGCAACCTCCGCTGCCTCAACTGCCAGAACTGGGAGATCTCGCAGGTGACCCCCGGGGAGACCCGGAACGCCGATCTGATGCCGGAGAAGGCCGTCGAGGAATGCGCCCGGGCGGGGTGCGACTCCATCGCGTACACGTACTCTGAGCCCGTGACGTTCTATGAATATGCCTTCGACACGGCGGCGCTGGCACGCGGGAAGAAGATCCGCAACATCCTGAAATCGAGCGGGTACATCAACGAAGCCCCCTTGCGGCAGCTCTGCAAGGTCCTCGACGCGGCGAACATCGACCTGAAGAGTTTTGACGACGAGGTGTACTTCAAGTTGAATTCCGCGCACCTCGCACCGGTGCTCAGGACGCTGAAGATCCTCAGGGAGGAGGGGGTGTGGCTGGAGATTACGAACCTTGTCATCCCGGCGTGGACTGACGACATGGAGATGATCAGGAAAATGACCGGATGGCTCTGCGAAAACGGGTTTGCGGACGCGCCCCTGCATTTCAGCAGGTTCACGCCGCTCTACAGGCTGACGCAACTCCCCCCGACGCCGGTCTCCGTGCTGGAGAAGGCCCGTGCGATTGCCATGAACGCGGGGCTCCGCTATGTCTACATCGGCAACGTCCCGGGACACGATGCGGAGAATACCTACTGCCCCAGGTGCGGGAAGCTTGTCATGGAACGGCGGGGTTTTTCCGTATTGAAGAACGAGATCAGAAGCGGGAAGTGCCGCTTCTGCGGAGAGAAGATTCCCGGGGTATGGACAAAGGAGGCGTGACGATGG
>DATJPH010000415.1:0-5262 GCA_035506475.1 Bacteroidota bacterium
CACGGAAGAGAAGGGGCATCGGCCATGCGTCAGTCTTGAGGTCGGCCACGAGCGTCTTGTTCGACCCCGCGTTGTTCGGGTCGATATCCACGCGGTTGAGGAGGTCTTTGCCGGAGAGCGTGAGGTCGCCCCCGAAGTTCGACATCGACATGCCGATCCGCATGCCGTTGAAATCGGTGACGAACAGGAGCCCGACGTCGAACGTGATCGCCGTCGCGGATTCGTTCCAGATCCGCTGGTTGATGAACTTCGCGGATCCGCCGATCGAGAATTTGTCCGTCAGGCGCCGGGAATACGAGAGCGCGACGGCAAGGTCCGCCGCCGACCACTGTTCGCCGGTGCCTTCAGGATTGGTCACCGTGGTGACGTCCTCTGAGCCGTAGTCGAGCTGTGTCACGCTGGCACCTATGGCGTTTTCGCCGTCGAAATTCAGGAGAAGGCCGAACCAGCGGAACTTGGTCCCGACGAGCCAGTCGGTGTTGACAAAGGAGAACTCGCTCCTGTCCGCCTGCACGATCGCCCCGGGATTCCAGTAGATCGAGCTGACGTCCTGGTTGGAGGCCACGTACGCGCCCCCCATGGCGACCGCCCTGCCCCCCACCGGGATCCCGAGGAACTGTGCGGCGGTCGTGCCGACTTTCGATTGCCCGACGGCAGAAACTGGAACCATCCCCGCAGCGAGCACAAAGAGGAGGAGCCCTCTCCGGAAGTACAAGAGTTTCATATCCATGGCAGTGTCATTTAATGATGGCGATCTTTCCCGTCGTGTTCCCGGCCGGCGATTCGACGACATAGAAGTAGATTCCGTATGCGACATCCAGGTTTTCGTACGTCTTCAGGTTCCACGAGACCGAGCCGTCCTCGATGTTCCCGTCGTGATGGAGCGTCTGGACATAATCCCCGCGGGAGGTGAAGATCTTCACCGTCGCATTCGGCGGGAGATGGATGAAATCGATCTTCCGCACGCCGCGGCCGCTTGTGATCGCGGGGGGAAGCGGGAGCTCGAACGACGACGCCGTGACGTACGGGTTGGGAACCACCCGGACCCTGGAGAGCTGGCCCTGCGCGACCGACATATCCGTTTTCGCGGGGACAGGGGTGAACTCGAAGACATCACCGTTCCTGAAAGGCTGCGACGTGTTGATCACGAGCCGGTCGCTCGACGTCAGGTTGTAGAGCGTATCGACCCACACTCCCTGCTTCGTTGTGAAGTACGACGTCCAGGTCGGCGTGTAGGCCCCCTTCGGGTTCTTCTCGAGGTACACCACCTGCACGTTGTTCTTGATGTTGCCGTTGGCAGGAACCCCGGTATTGAGGTCGAAGTAGTAGAACTTGATGTAGGTACTGTCCGTCTTGTTGAATATCCGGAACTTGACCGGGGTCGCGGGAGCCGGGAAGAACGGGCTGTCGAAATTCACGGACGTGTCGATGTACGAACTCGAGAACTGGAACTCGTAATTTCCGGGCTTCCTGTACCCCTTGATGTCGAGCACCGGCAGGGCGGCGGGGGAGAAACTCCATACATACGCCGGGGTTCCCACCCAGCCGGAGAGGCTGTCGATCGCCCGCGTCTCCCAGTAGTTCGAGAACGAGAGCTCCAGCCCGTCGAAGAAATCCGCGTCCTTCGTCTCCGTCACGAAGGGTGATCCCTTGATATTCGGACTGTGGTAGACGGGATCGTACTGGTACGTGATCGTGTACGTACCCTTCGGCAGCGTCCCCCCCGCGCTCCCGCGGAGCGTCCCCAGCGGGGAGTTCAGGATGTAGGCCGACGGAGAGACCGCCGCCCCGTTGTGGTCGCGGATCACGACGCTCGAAGGAACGATGTTCCTGTGATTGAACGGCACAACGATCGTGTCAAGGCTCGTGAAGATCTCCGTGTACGTGCTCAGATCACGGACCGAGTACGCCGTTGTGACCCTCTCCCACTTCGTCGAATCGAGCGAGATCACCGGCTTGCCCGAAGGATCCAGGCTGTCGGCTTCCGTGTCGAAGAACTCCACCCTGTACCGGTGGGTTGTCAGTGCCGTCGGATCGGCGGTCTGGTAGGCCACGTTCCCCGCGCCAAATTTCACCGTGTGCTGGAGGGGGATCCCGGTCGCCGCTGGAATATATCCGGCGGTCTTTGCATTCGGGACGACCATGGCGACGTTCTGATCATGGACGACTGTTCCCGTCGGAAGGACCGTCACAAATTTCGTGTTCTCGGCGGGGAAAATGCCGGTGTTGGCGTCCCCCTTGCTGTAGGCCACCAGAGCATAGAAGTACCGCCTCCCGTTGTCGACGTTGTTGTCGACGTACGAGTGGACGAGCCCGCTGTCGCCCCCCATATAGAACGTATATCCGTACGCGCCCTGGTACTGGTCGCCGAGAGCCTGGAAATACCCCTTGATCCCGTCGACAAGATCCCACTGCGCTGCGGGCCTGTATCCTTTCGGGGCTCCAGAGCCGTCCGTGATCGTGTAGATGTCGGCGAAGTTCGGATCTGTCGACTTGTAGAGCTTGTACCCCTCGAAGTTCTTGATCCTGAGAACGGGGTCGATCGATGCCTCGGACTTCCGGTCCCAGTAGAGCGTCACCTGGTGATCTCCCGGGACCGCGGTCAGCGTCGGTTTGTCCGGAGGAGTCGGGAACTGGTAGTTGGCATCGTAGATCTTCTGGACGGTCTTCTTGTTCTTCAGAAGGTCGGCCAGGTCCGCATCCAGCCCCTGATCGCCCGGGATGCCGCCGCCGTAGACAAGCGCCAGAGAAAACCGCTCGGTCGTTTTCGCCAGCAACGGGAAGTAACCCGAACCGTATATGAAATCGCCGTCTTCGCCGTTGATGGGCCTGTTGTTGACGATGGACGCCGGAACGTCGAAGAATCCCGGAATGAGCCTCTTCCAGAGATCCTCGTCGTCGCCGAGATTGATCTGGTTCGAAGGCTGAAAGTAGCTGAAGTTTGTCAGCCCGATCTGATCCGACTCCGTCACGTCCGGCTTGTCAATATGCGGCTCCCCCGGAAGGCCGGTATCGTGATAGCTCGCATCATACCCGGAGGTCGGTATCCCGTCCCCTTCGCCGAAATCGTGCGTGTCGGGGATCCCGTCGCGCCCGACGTCGTCATACCGGGGATCCCAGTTCAGGTTGTTGTCGATGAGGTCATCCCGTTTTTCATCGATCATGCTGTAGGGACTCACGCCGGCGCCCGTCAGGTAGTCCGCGTGCCGCAGGGGACGCAGAATATCCAGCAGGACTTTCCCGGTGTTGGACACCTTCACCTGGCGGTAGTGGATCCGGAAATTTTCGTCGATGAGACCGTTGAAGTTGTTGTCCACCCCGTCGTAGGCGTTGGTGTTCACCGACTGGTTCCCCTGGAAATCGGTGAGGATGTTCCCCTCGACCACCCTCGTCGAACCCGGGACGATCACCTGCGTGAGGCCGCGGGTGCGGAGCGTATCGAACGGTTTGTTCGGGATCGTGTAGACGGTCCGGCTGAAATCGTCGTTGATCAGGACGATCCGCTTCCCCACCGTCAGCGTGACGGAATCGAAGTCGGCGGCCGTGAATTTCGGCGCGGCAATGCCGATGGCCGACGAGTCCGCGTCGCCGTCATTGTCGATCCCGTCGAAGGGATTGCCCGGGCTTTCAAGGAACGCGTATCCGACAAGTCCCGTCCCCCCCACCCAGAGGGGGTTCTTCATCGGCTGCCCGTTGATCGCCTTGAAATCGCCGGTGTACGTGATGTTCTCGGAGGGACTGTAGAACGACCAGTCGTCGTTCCATTCCTGGTTGTCCTCCGTCGACGTCACGCCGACGTACGTCCCGACGAGCATGCCGAAGACGGTCTTGTTGTACGTCGTGGTCCCGGTGTTCGTGATCTCGTAGAGCCAGAATATGTTGTCCTGCGCGAGGAACTGCGCCCACTGGAGCGCACGGACGGTCACCACGAGCCCCATCCCGTTCCGCGAGGTGTTCAGCGAATCGGGGTGAAATGCGACGTTGATCGAGTTGTTGCCGGTGTTGTTGAAACGCTCGTCGTCGTTGTCGTCCATGACGAAATATGCTTCCTCGTCGGCGCTCGCCCTCTTGCCGAAATACCCGTTCCATTCTCCCCTCCAGCCCGGATCGGTGAGATCGCCGAGCTTGTCAGGCCAGGAATCCGGCCATGTCGTCCTGTCGGTGCTGATGGCCACCTTCCCCTGGTTCGCATTGAAATACCCGCCGACGGGTTCAAATGTCCAGTACTTTCCGGTCTTGGGATCCTGGTCGGGCCGCTGTGTCGGGCGGGCGACAGGGCATGTCGCCACCGAATGGAACATGACAGGCTGGGAGGTCGTGACGTTCTTCGAGGTAATCTCGGCGCCGACAAATATGCTCACGTCGCCCACGTAGCCGTCATTGTCGTTGCGCCAGGCGCCCCGGTGCCCCTGGTCGGCGGGCTGCGCGATCACCCCCCAGTTCCCGAACACCGTCCTCACCTGGTTCGCGTTCATGATGGCGTTCTTCCTGTACTGCGCGCCGCTGTCCGCCAGCGCGATCGTGGCACCCATGAAGGCAAGGAAGAACAGGACTGTAACTTGGCGTGTGTTCATGTCAGAACTCCAGATTCATTCCGATTTCTACGCGGCGCGGCTCCGAGTACTGCGTCGGAGTGTGAAACCACTGGTCGATCGTGTTCACCCGCTGCCGCGGGTTGGTCTGCAGCGCCCGCGTCTCGTCGATCGTCACCCCGGCGAGACCCGTGTCGTTGTAGACGTCGACCGCGTTACGTATGTCGAACAGGTTAAAGACGCGGAGGAAGGCTACGAGCTTGAACGGGTTGAACGGAATTTCGTAGTACGCCTGCAGATCGACATCGAAGGAATTCGGCTTGGTCTCCGAATTCGTCAGCAGCGCCGTCACATCCGTCACCTGGCGCGGCGTGTACGGATACCCGCTGCCGTACTGGAGGATGGTGCTCGCCCCCCAGTGCGTCCCCGCATACGACACCTCGCCGTTGAGCGTGTGCCGCTGGTCCCAGTCGAGGGGATTCAGCTGCACCTCCGGCAGGCTCCCCCCCAGGAGCGCGTTGCGGGCGTCCTGGGGATTCGAGGCGCTGCCGCGGGCAATCGAGAACGTGTAGTGGAGGCTGGCGGAGAGCCCGCCCGAGAAGCGTTTGTCGACGTTCAGCGTGATCCCCTTGACAAACCCGAAGTCGCTGTTCTGGTACTGCGTGTACGAGGTCGCCCCGCCGAAGATCACGATGTCGTTCACCCTCGTCCCCGTCAGGTTGCGGATATC
>DATJPH010000416.1:0-5459 GCA_035506475.1 Bacteroidota bacterium
CCGTATTCGGGGATGTGGACCTGGTTGTACTTGATGAGCCAGGTGTGCCTGTAAATTCCGGCCCCCTCGTAGAACCAGCCTTCGTACTGGCTCGCGTCAACCCTGACGACAAGCGTGTTTCTCTCCCCGTACTGAACGTAATCGGTCACGTCGAAGCCGAACTCGCCGTACCCGCTCATGTGCCGTCCGAGGTAGTGGCCGTTGAGCCAGACCGTGCAGTCGCGGAACACACCGTCGAACCGTACGGCGATCCGCCTGGCGTCGTCGGAGGCGGGGATGCTGAACGATCGCCTGTACCACCCGATCGTCGACCCGGGGTATCTCCTGCCGACAGGCTTGAACCCGTGCTGCAGGACGTCGTCATCGTTTGATTTCACAAAGGGGAGCTCTACGACCCAGTCGTGGGGGACGTTCACGCCGGCCCACGAGCTGTCGTTGAAATCGGGGCGGGCCGCGCCGACGGCGTCGCCTGCCTTGGCGAACGCGGCGCCGGTCCCGTAGCCGAAGTCCCGTTCGGCCGAGGAGGCATCGCCAAGATGAAACCGCCAGCCCCGGTCCAGCGAGATCTGCTCGCGGGGACGGGCCGACGGCACGCCGGGCACCTGGCTGAATGCGGTGAGTATACCGAGCAGTGTACAGACTAATGCGCTACGTGCGGATCGAATGAAGTCCATGAGTTTGCCTTTGTTGGGAAAAGAACGAGCGCCCGGTCAGCCGAACTGGGCCGTGACGACCCCGCCGATGGCGATCGCGCCCCCGATGATGAACGCGGGCGTCACGGACTGGCCCAGGAGCGTCACGGCGAGCACAGTCACAAGTATCGGTTGAAAATTGGAGAACAGCGCCACCCTGCCGGCTTCAATGCGGCCGAGCGCATAATACCAGAGAAGATAGGAGAAGACCGACGTCACGATCGCCAGGTAACCGATCTGCAGCCAGTTGGCCGCCGTGATCGTCCCGTAGGGGAACCGGAGCGCGGGGACGATCCCGACCGGCAGGAATAGGAGCGTCCCTCCGATCAGCGTCAGGCAGCTCGTTTCTATCGCCCCGTACTTGACGATCATCTTCCTCCCGTACACCGTGTAAAGCGCCCAGGCGAGCACCGCCACGAATATCACGACGTTGCCGAACACGTATTCCATGCTTGCGCTCAGCCCCCTTTCGAATATGACGATCGTGACGCCTGTGAATCCCATCACGACCCCCGCCACCTTGAAGCGCGAGAGCGACTCCCCGAGGAAGAAATGAGAAAACACGAGGACGATGATCGGCGTCGTCGCATACAGGAGCGCGGCGTTCGAGGGGATCGTGAATCTCATCCCGTAGAGGAAGAGGAACTGGTTGAGCGGGACCGCAAGAAATGCCAGCCAGAAAAACGAGGAATAATCCTCACGGCGGACCGCGGGCCTCTTTCCCCGCAAGAGGAGTATGACCCCCATCGCCACGGATGAGATCACCGTCCGGATGACCGTGAGCGTGAACGATTCCACGTCGCGGACGACGACCTTGGCGACGATGTGTGTGCCGCTCGCCATGAGCGATTGCACGACAAGGATGGCGTACACCCCCCTGTCGCGGGGGATTCCCCCCCTCCCTCCACCGCTCACCCCCCGTTCGCTCATCAGGAACCCTGCCCGGCAACTTCACCGTAGGCATCAGCGGTCATCCTGGCGACCGTCTGCCAGAGATAGTTCTTCCGCACCCGCTCGCGGAGCTCGGTCCCTTTCGGCCGGGCCAGTGCGCTGAGGACCCCCTCACGTATTGAGTTAACCGAGGCCGGCTCGACGTATGTGGCAAGGTCCCCGAAATACTCTTTCGTCCCTCCGTACGGAGTGATGACGACCTTTGCCCCGGCCAGCGCCGCCTCAAGTGCCGCAATACCCGGCGTTTCAAACTGCGACGGGAGCACGAACGTGTCACACGCCGCATAGGCCGACGCCAGCATATCGGAGGTGTGGTCGAGTCCGTCGATAAGAAGTATGTGCCTGTGCTTTGCCGCCTCCCTGCGGCACGCATCCCCGTACGCTCCGGCAATAAACCTGCCGATGATCACACTGGGACGGTCGACAGTCGAAAGGGCCTGGATGAGTGCCAGGACGTTTTTCCGGACATGCCCCGTGTGCCCGACGTTCAGTATGAAATCCCTGACGCCGTACTTCTCGATAAACGGCGTCGGGTCCGCCGTGTAGAAGCGCTCATCAACGCCGTTGGGGACGATCCTGATCCGGCCCGGGTCCACCCCCAGCCCCTCGCTTGCAAGCTTCCCTTCCGCCTCCGTGTTCGGGAGGACGCGGGAGGCCCAGCTGCAGATATCGGAGGTGAGTCCGTAATCCAGCCAGATCCCCTTCCCTCCCCGCTGCAGGAGCCGCCCCAAGCGGAGGGCCCTCCGGACGAACGCCGGCGAGTGAAGGCTGAACACGATAGGAGACACGACAAGCGGGATTCCCAGCGCGTGGATTTCCCGGGCAAGGTGAAACGTCCCGATGTTCGCGGCGAACAGATGAAAGATGTCAGTATCAGTTTTCCTGAGCGGAGTCCACGGGTCAAAAAAACGGACATCGACGCCGAATTTCGGGAGGTATTTTGCCGTGTTCCGTATCTGCGTGCTCGGCCCCCCGTGGAGAATGGATACCGCCTGGTATCCCGCCATCGTGACTCTCATGGAAACCTCCGTTGCAGCCGTGTAAACTGTCGACCGATCTCCCCGCGCAGATCAAACTCCCTCGTCCGTGCTATATCATCCGGCGGCACGAATGCGGTCGAGCGCCGCCGCTCCTTCCCGGTCTCTACACCTGGAAGGGGGACAAAGGATACCTCACCGCCTTTCCGTGTGACGCACACCTCCGCGCCAGCCGCAACTGCGGGTGCCGGGGGATTATCGAGCGAAGCGACGACACTCTCCCCTTCAAGCGTCAGCCTCGGCCGCAGGGCCCGCCGGACGCTCCACCACGATGCGTACTGGCCCAGCGTGAGGGGCCGGGCTCCCGAGTCCTGGAGAGATTCGCAAAGCTCGCGCACAACGTCCCACTGCCTGTGCCCCGGATGCTGGTAGAAGAAGAGAGGGTCCCGCCTGAGGAGCTTTCCGGAGACCACCTGCTGAAAGTACTGCGTCATCTGCACCGGGGTGTACCCGCAGCGCCGGAGTGTCCCGATCGCGACAGGGTGCACAGGGACCTGCAACGTAGCGTACCGGCCTCCATAGGACACGGGGTAATGGGGGAGCGCATCATACGCCCAGGAAAACTCAGACGAATAGTGAAAACCAGCGCGATCGATCGCCCTCCCGAAATCAGGACTCCAGAACCCGAACGGTGCGGCAAACGAGGAGGGCTCGAGTCCCGCTTCCCTCATGAGCGTCATACCGCGGCGTATGTTCTCCTCGTCTTTTGCGGCATCGAGAAAGATCCTGTGTTCGAAACAATGGAGCCCCACCTCCTGCTCCTGCATCCCGCGGAACCTGCCAAGCCATGATGCGTGGCTCCCCGCGTCGAGAAACCAGGTGAACGGGATATGCGTCTCCGTCGATATCCGCCGGAGCTCATCGATCTCCTCCGGTGTCCCGCCGTCCGTATCGATCCTGACAGCACACACGCTGACTGCGCCGGAGGGAAACGGCGAGAGTGAGGCGAATGGCATCCCCCGGCCGTGATGGAGGTATTCAACGGCCGATCTGACGAGGTGGAGGAGTTCTCCCTTGGAGACGCGCGAGACCCGCTCCGACGGGAGCCGCTCCTGACGCGCGTAGAAGTACCGCTCCACGGCCCGGAAATCCTCCATCCCCTCCCCCGGGTCAAAGGGGGTGACCACTGCCAGCCCCCCCATGAGCTCGCCCGCGAACACGGCCAGAGCGTTCTCCTGCGTCCGGAGAGAGTTCGCTTCGCGGGGGATCGATCCTGAGCTTTCGACGTCAATGAGCGAAAGTCCCCGCAGCCGGTCTTCCGGCCCGGGCACCAGGTGCGTGAGCTTCACCGCATCCCCCGCACCGCCCAGGAGTCCTCCCAGAAATCGGGAGGAGCCGAAAACAGCCCCCCCCTGCCTGAGATAGTCGCGCGTGAAGGCCAGATCATCCCCGAGCAGATTGCGGGCCGCCACGATGACGCTGAATGCCCCCGGCGGAGAATCAAGCGGTCCCCCTTGAAGCACAGGGATTCCCGCCTGCGAGAGGAGCTCCACCCACCCCGGCGAACTCCCGATCATCCCCGCGCGGAGGTTCATATGAGCCTCTCCCGGAGATAGCGGATCTCCGCCCGCGGCAACCCTCCTGTGGAGATCAACACGACGACGAAGAGTGCCGCCGAGATGCAGAGCGAGAGTAACGGGGAGACCCCTGATAACGCGAGCGCGGATGCCCCCATCACCCCTCCGGCTATCGCAGGTTTGACAAGGAACCGGAACGAAGGGAACGGGGCCGCGAGTGAAGCCGCACGGAAGAGGAAGAAAAGCATGACAGATTCGCCGGCGATGATCCCCGCTCCGGCCCCGGCAGGGCCGGCGATCGCCGTAAAGACGACGACCGCGACGCAGACGACAAGGGCTCCCCCGCTGACGATCTTCGAATAAGTCTTCGTCCGGCCGAATGCGACAAGCGTGCATATCATAATGGAGTTCAACAGCGTCAGGAAGACGTACCCGGTCAGCACACGGACGACGGGGACCGCCCCCTCGTAGCCTGGGCCGAATATCAGGGTTATAACGGGAGAGGCGATGATACATGTCCCGATCAGGAGGGGGACCATGAACACCACTACCCCCATCAGCACCGCGGCAAGGAGGGAGGGAAACTCAGTCTTCCTCGATACGGCATACCTCGTGGCCGCTGGGAGAAAGAGCGCGTTGAGCGTCCTGTCGACAAGCAGGAGAAGGAATATAAGTTTCATGCCGGCGCTGTATGTCCCTGCATCCGCGTTCGACAGAAGGATACCTATCACGATCGGAGGGAGATTGGAGACGCTCTGGGCAAGGAATATCGCCGTCCCCGCCGGAACGTTCGCCCTGAGCAGTTCTCCCCAGGCCGGGGGATCCCACCCGAGCCGGGGAAATCCGTATCGCTTCCTGTATAATGTGCCGAGGAATATCGCGGCGGAGGCATTCCCCGCAAAAAAGGCGACAGGCGTCATCCTGACCTGCGACTCCGCCTGTACAAGAAGGAGGACGAAAATCCCGAAGACGACTGCATTGAGGAGCCTTGAAATCATCACCCCCCGGAAATCCTCTTTCCCCTGGAAGAGCCAGTCGAGAGAGAGGGCCATGGGTACGAGGGAAAGCGAATACAGGGCCACCACGTCGCGCGTCGCTTCAGGGACGCCGCCCAGCATCAGGGCAACGTACGTCAGGCCGATAAGCACAGGCGCCAGGGCAAGTCTCATGGAGAGAATTGCCCCGGCCCTTGCGGGCATCCCCCCGTCAGCGGCCGCGGCGTTCCGCGTTTCCACCATCTGTATCCCGGGACTCCCAAGGAG
>DATJPH010000417.1:0-5429 GCA_035506475.1 Bacteroidota bacterium
TTGATCAGCTCCTGGAGAAGGCGGGCCGATTTCTGGAACGTCCCCTGGCGCGGCTTCCCGATCAGGATCTGCGTGCAGTTCTCCTGCCGGGCCACCCGGATGAGCGCGTCCCCCACGTTTTCATCGGACGTCGTGACGATCTCCGCACCGAGCTCACGGGCAAGCTTGATGTTCTTTGCCAGGAGATCTTTTTCCTTCGCCGAGGAGGTCGCGGATGACTCGACGTGAACGGCAACCCAGGACGCGTCCAGCGTAAAGGCCATCCTCCGCGCCCACCGGATAAGGTGGACCGAGTGGGGGCTCCCGCTCATCCCCACGAGGAGGCGCTGACCGGACTTCCAGGGACCCTCAATCCGGTTCGTCCGCATGTAATCGCGGAGCTGCCGGTCTACGCGTTCCGCCGTCAGGCGGAGGGACATTTCGCGGAGGGCGGTGAGATTCCCGAGCCGGAAAAACCCTTCGATCGCCCGTTTCGAACGGTCGGGCGTATAGACCTTCCCCTCGGCCAGCCGCGCGAGCAGCTCATCGGGGGAAATGTCGATCAGCTCGACTTCATCGGCGCGCTCGAGTATCGAATCGGGGACGGTCTCCCGGACGACGGTCCCGGTGATCTGCGCAACAGCGTCGGCCCTGCTCTCCAGGTGCTGGACGTTGAGCGTCGAGTACACGTCGATGCCGCTGTCGAGGAGCTCCTCGACGTCCATGTACCGCTTCGCATGCCTGGACCCCGGCGCGTTCGTATGCGCGAGCTCGTCAACGAGGACCAGCTTCGGCTTCCGGGCCAGGATCCCGTCCAGGTCCATCTCTTCCAGGCTCGTTCCCCTGTACTCGACCGTCTTCCGGGGAAGAATGGTCAGGCCTTCGAGCAGCGCTTCTGTTTCCCTCCGGCGGTGCGTCTCCACGATGCCGACGACGACGTCGATCCCGTGGGCCTTCGCGTCGTGGGCGGCCTTGAGCATGTCGTACGTCTTCCCCACCCCGGCGGACATGCCGAAGAATATCTTCAACTTCGCCCGGGTACGGTTCTCCTCATCACGCTGGATCGCATGAAGGAGGGCGTCGGGATCGGGGCGCTGGTCTCCGGCAGATTGCATTGTTGTCGGCGGTGTTGAGATTTTCGTCAATATACACATAAAAAAGCGGGCGAAGCAAGGCTCCAGGACCGGTTCTCTGGATCCGTTCTCAGCCGGATTTCCTTGCACTCATGGCAGTCACGTGTTACATTTGAGCCCGGCGTCGAATCACACTTTCACAGGATCCCCTGGTGACTGAAACCTCCTTTGTGCAATTCGTTCTCTGGCTTGCCGCGATTTTCGCGGCGGGGGGAATCGCCCTGTGGATCACCCCGAGACCATATTCGCCGGCGGTGTTCGAGGTGCTGGGGGGCGTGTTCATCGGCAACCTGGCCCTGACGGGCGTTTCATACTTCGAGCCGATGAAGCAGAGCGGTCTGCTGAGCGCGCTCTCGCAGATCGCCGTCTCATTCCTTCTGTTCCAGATAGGCCTCGAATCAACGATCGTGCAGATGAGGCAGGTGGGCCTCCGCGCTCTCGCGGTCGCACTCACAGGCATTTCGGCGACATTCATCCTCGGACTTGTAACGATCCCTTTGCTTGTTCCCGGGATGGGAAGCGCCGCCCGTGTTTTTATCGCCGCATCACTTACGGCCACTTCCGTCGGCATTTCCGCGCGCATACTGAGAGACTTCGGGAGAACACACGCGAAAGAGTCGCAAATCGTGATCGGTGCAGCGGTGATCGACGACATCGTCGGGCTTGTGATGCTCGTCCTCGCGACAACGCTCGTTACCCCCGGTTCTGCGGATGCTGCCGGGATTGGGGTCGCGGTCACGCGGGTAACGGTCCTCATCGCCGGGGCGCTTCTCGTCGGGCGGATTGCCTCCCATCTCATCCCCCGGTTCCTTACCCGGATTGCCGGGAAGAGTAACGGGACGCTCATCACCGCCGGCGTGTTCTTTGCGGTGTTCGGGCTTGCCTTCCTTGCTCTGGGACTTCCCCCCATGATCGGCTGTTTCATCGGCGGGCTGGTCCTCGAGCGGAAGCGGTTTAAGGGGAAGGATCCGGAAAGGCTGGAGTTCGAGTGGCTGCAGACTGAGCGGGTTGTCGGACGACTTGGAAAGATCCTGATACCCGTGTTCTTTGTGATGACCGGGATCGGCACGGACCTCTCCGCGTTTTTTTCCCTGCAGATCGTGATGATGGCGCTTGGCCTCACCGCAGTCGCGGTAGCGGGGAAGCTCGCCTGCGGGGCAGCGGCGGGGAAGTCCGCCCTCGGACGGATCGTCGGCGTGGGGATGATCCCCCGGGGAGAAGTTCAGTTGATCTACGCCGGCTCCGGACTCGCGCTCGGCGTCCTTTCAAAAGACATGTATTCGTCGCTCGTCGTCGTCGTCCTGCTGACGACCATACTGGCGCCAATTGCCCTCATGCGAATTCTGCGCGCCGAACGTCCCCCCGGGGGGTGATTCACAGGGTGTAGAGGCGATCCGCAATGCGGTTCTCGTCAAGCCGCTCCGCCCAGAATCCCCTTCGCAGCAATCCCGCGAGGACGCGCACAAGAGCCAGGTTCCCTCCCTGAACACCGACGACCTTCACGAGAGCGACAACCTTGCGGGGACCGCCGGAAGGCCGGACGGACTCTCCACGGACCCTGATCGGGCGGACGATTTCGAACAATTCACCCGTTGCCAGGGTTGTTCCGGGTGGAAACATCATCGACGTCCGTGCGGGACTGATCTCGATCAGCGACAGTTCGTATTGCGGCCCCCCTCCGAACAGAATGAACCTGCCGATTCTCAGCACTCCGGGCCGGCGGGCTTCCTTCCGGACCGGGGACGGGACATGCAGGCGGATATTCGGCGGATTGTGCAATCGATCCCCCGCGGATTCCCGGTCCAGCTCAGCGGGGGTCCGGGACGCGATAATGCGGAACTGTGCGGCGTGAGACTCCATGTCCGATTCTCCTTCCTGCAACCTCAGAACATCGCGACAATCCCTACCAGAATCGTCATCTGTCCGTTTTCCGTGTCCACACCGGCCTTTTTGTCGAAGACCGGGGCATTGCAAAAGTCGTATCGCGCTTCACCGCGGACAAGAAGGGCCTCAGCAAATTTGTATTCATACGTCCCCGTCACCTCTTTCACATCGAGCCGGGGAACGCCCAGCCCGGTCGCATACCCTCGGGGATCGTCCAGTATTTCCGCCCGGATCGCGCATGCGGATTTCGGGGTAAATGCGTATCGGCCGTACACCGCGGCCCCCCTCCAGGTGTAGAGGCCGCCGATCAGTGATTCATCGCCGTAATCGGCATTGAGGGTCAGCGCAACGGCGTCCGACAGGTTCTGCGTGACGATGAGGTCAAAGACCTTTTTCTTCCCTGCGTCCGCTCCCGCGGGCTGCTCACACCCATCGATGACATTCAGGATCAATCCCGTCGATCCCGTGGGTGAATAGCTCACCGCGAGCCCGAGAGATTTCTCGGCGTTATTGTCGATGACCGAATTCCAGCCGTTCACAACGTGAACTGCGACAGTGACATTGTCCGCGAACGGATACGTCAGGCGCAGCCCCGTGTGGAAGTACGGAACCGCCCATGCGAACAAGAGGGACCGGCTGTAGTTCCAGTTGTCCTTGGATTCTATGACCTCATACCCCATGTGCGTCACAAACTTGCCGACGTCTGCGGTAAGTCCATTCCCAAAGGGTATGACCCCCGTAAGATACGCCTGCTGAATATTTGTCAGCGTATTGAACGGCGTCGTCCCGTACGGAGCGATTCCCTGCACCACATCATTTGCGGTCCCATAGTCAATATCCGCGCGGAAGCCGACGGGCGACGCCTTTTTCTGCAGAACAATCTCCGCGAGGCTGAGATTGATCTGGTTTTCGGGAATATCAAAATTCCTCAGTTTGTTCACGCGGGATGCCGGACTCGCCAGATTCCTGCTGTAGTATGCGTCGACAAAGCCGCTGACGGATATTGCCTGACTCGAGTCCTTCGATTGACCGGAGGTCGATTGAAGCACACACAGGACCGACGCAACGAGGAGGCCGGCGTTGCGAACCGGGATGAAACCAGTGCTAATCACGAAATGACCCCTTCGATTGTGAACGTGACTGTCCACCCGCATTACGCCCAGCCGAGAGCCGACATGAGCATATCGATCAGTTTTATTCCGGCAAACGGGGCGACCAGTCCCCCGAACCCATAGATAAAGAGGTGGCGGCGGAGGAGCTGAATCGCGCTGACCGGACGGTATTTCACGCCTTTGAGCGCAAGGGGAATCAGCACGACGATAATCAGCGCGTTGAATATGACGGCCGAGAGTATCGCGCTCTCGGGAGACGAGAGTTTCATGATGTTGAGCGCATTGAGCGCCGGGTACGTCGTCGCAAACGCGGCCGGTATGATGGCAAAGTACTTTGCGACGTCATTGGCGATGCTGAACGTGGTCAGCGTCCCGCGCGTCATCAGGAGCTGTTTCCCGATCTCCACGATCTCCATCAGCTTCGTCGGGTTGGAATCCAGGTCGATCATGTTCGCCGCCTCGCGGGCGGGCTGAGTCCCCGTGTTCATGGCGACCGCCACGTCCGCCTGCGCCAGCGCCGGGGCGTCATTCGTCCCGTCCCCTGTCATGGCGACGAGCCGGCCCCCCTTCTGATAATCGCGTATCAGCCGGAGCTTGTCTTCGGGCTTCGCCTCGGCCAGGAAGTCGTCGACGCCCGCCTCCGCGGCGATGGCCGTGGCCGTGAGCTGATTGTCGCCGGTGATCATCACCGTCCGTATCCCCATCTTCCGGAGATGGGCAAACCGCTCCTTTATCCCCCCTTTGACGATGTCTTTGAGATGTATGACGCCAAGGACCTCGGAATTTTCCGCCACGACGAGCGGGGTCCCCCCGGCACGGCTGATATCCTGGACGGTCTGTTGTACAGCGGGCGGGAATGTCCCCCCCTCTTTCTCGACGAATCCGCGGATGGCCTCCGAGGCGCCTTTGCGAATGATCCGTCGGAACGCTTTGTTGTCCGCCTGGATGTCAGCACCGCTCATCCGCGTCTGCGCGCTGAAGGGGACAAAATGTGCGGCGATTTCCCGGACCTCGCGCCCCCTGAGGCCATACTGCTCCTTGGCAAGGACGGCAATAGACCTCCCTTCGGGAGTCTCGTCAGCCATGGAGGCAAGCTGCGCGGCATCGGCGAGCCGTTCCTTCGCTACACCGGGGGCCGGCGTGAAATCGGTTGCCATCCGGTTCCCGAGCGTCACCGTCCCGGTCTTGTCAAGCAGAAGAACGTCGACGTCTCCCGCAGCCTCAACCGCGCGACCGGACGTCGCGATGACGTTATGGCGGATCATCCTGTCCATACCGGCGATGCCGATCGCCGCCAGGAGCCCGCCGATCGTCGTCGGGA
>DATJPH010000418.1:0-2171 GCA_035506475.1 Bacteroidota bacterium
AACTGCACGCCGCTTAACCCCACGATGTAGACACCCGTTTCCTGCGTATCGCTGACGAGCGTCGTGAGTATCGTGTCGGATGAACCCGAGGGTTTCGAAAGCAGGTCAAGCGTGACGGCGGTTTTCCTTGCGAGCGAGTACGCCAGCATTCGCGGCGTCCTCCCGCCCGGGGAGAGGAGCGCGGAGAGCCCGGTTCGTTCCGTCAGCTTCCCGCTCAGGGAGAGAAACTCCTGCATCGTTCCGCTCGATATCTGGGAAGGCGCGCCTTCGCTGTTGGCGGCGTTTACAGCGCTCACCGCATAGTAGTATGTTCCGCCGGTCGGCACCCTGACCGTATCGGTGCACGCGGTCGTCATTCCCGGGAGGATCTGCGCGATGGACCGGGGGTCGTCGAACGGGATCTGCGGCGAGGTCCACCGGTACAGGACCCACCGGAATGCCCTGGAGCGGTCCGCCACGGTCTGGGGTGCAACCCACTCGACCTCGAACACGTTCGTGGTGAGCTCGTTGACGGCGATGCGAACGGGGGGCGGGGGAGAGGTGGAGTCCTTCCAGCTCATCGGCGGGATCAGCGCCGGCAATGCGTACCGGCCTCCGAAGAGGCCCGACATCCGGATGCTCTCGTACCTGAAAAACGACTGCCCGGCATTCCCGGCATTCCGCGAGACGTCGATCTCGCGGGGGATCTCCCTGGCGACGTCGCTTTTATATGCACCGATCCCGGCATAGACGTGCCGGACACCCGCAAGCTGCTGCCAGGCCGGGACGAGCGTTGCGTAATCCGGCTCGTTCCGGGAGCCGCCGATCGCCCAGTAGACCTGCGGGGCGACGTAGTCCAGTTTTCCCGTTTTGAGCCAGGTCCGCGTGTCCTGGTAGTACTCGCCGGCTGCGACGGAGACGAACCCGGTATCCGGTCCGTAGATCCCGAGCGGCGATGATCCGATCTTCAGAAGGGGCCTCAGCGCGGTCAGCCTGTCGTAGCATTCTCCGACGAACCTGTCGAGGTTCGACTTCCTCCATCTGTCTCTGGGTATGCCCAGCCCGAACCGCCTGTAGGAGTCCCCGTCGGAGAAGTCCCGTCCGGGGTAGCGGAGGTAGTCGAAGTTGATACCGTCGATGTCGTACTTTCGGGCGAGATCCATCACGACGGCGAGCAGGTATGTCCCGACCTCCGGGATCCCCGGATCGAGCCATCCCTCGCCGTGGTAGTTGAACGTCCAGCCCGGGTGCGCCCGCGAGACATGGGGGGGGACCGTTATCGGGACCGATCCGTTTGCCCGCACCTTGTAGACGTTGAACCACGCGTGGACCTCGATCCCCGCTTCGTGCGCTTCATTGATGAGGAACGCCAGCGGGTCCCATCCCGGGTCCTTGCCGAGCGTCCCGGTAAGGTTCTCGGCCCACGGCTCGAACGAAGAGCGGTAGTACGCGTCTCCGCGGGAGCGTATCTGGAAGAATATCGTGTTGAAGTTGTAGGCCTTGAGGCGGCGGACGATCTCGCGGAGCGACGCCTGCTGTTCCCCCCGGTCGGTCGTCTGCGGCCAGTCGAGCCCGGAAGCCGTCGTAAGCCAGACGGCACGGACTTCCCGCTTGGGTAGCGGGGCCGGCTGCGCGACCGCGTCGGAAGCGATGAGGAGAACTGTGGAGAAGAGAAGGAGTCTGATGGGCAATGAGACGTCCGGTCGAGTGAATCTCATTTCTCTAATATAGTCACGGGGCGAGGGAGAATCAACGCTGGTTGAATCTCTCTCCGGGCGTGGGTATATTGGGCCATGAGCAGGGATAAGGTGCATTCCCGGTACGTGTGTCAGTCCTGTGCGTATGAATCCGCGCGGTGGATCGGGAAATGCCCGAATTGTGAAGAGTGGAACACCTTCGTCGAAGAAATTCTCCCCGGCAAGCGGCGCGAATCCCGGAGCGGTGCAGCGGCCAAATCCGCGGGACCGGTCTCCATCGGGGCCGTCGACATTGCCCCCGAGCCGCGCACTGCGGTGGGGATCCCCGAATTTGACCGTGTCCTCGGCGGGGGGATCGTCCCCGGCTCTGTCGTCCTTGTCGGCGGCGATCCCGGCATCGGCAAATCGACGCTGATGATGCAGATGGCCTCCGCGCTCCGGTGCGTGACGCTCTATATTACGGGGGAAGAATCGGTCGGCCAGATCAAGCTGCGC
>DATJPH010000419.1:0-4816 GCA_035506475.1 Bacteroidota bacterium
CGCGAATGACTTCGACAGGTACCGGGTCCCCGGGAGGGGGAACGGAGAGGAGGGGACGTTTTACCGGAACGTGGGGAGAAGCAGAAGGTACGGGCTGGAGCTCTTCGCGTGGTTCCGCCCCGTGGGCGCGCTCAGCATCCAGGCTGCCTACACCTACTCGCACTTCACGTACGACCTCGACGCGCCGATCCCCATTCTCATGGACGACGCGGCGATTCACAAACAGATCTCAAGCGGGAACTGGCTTCCGAACTCTCCGGTACACAGGCTCGTGCTCGGCACCCGGCTGGATTTCCCCGGGGGAGTGTCGCTGGACCTGAACGCCGAGACCAACAGCATGTCGTATATCGACGGGGGCAATGTCGAATCGGAAGCGGCTTCCGGGTACACGCTCCTGGGCGCCCGACTCGCCGTCCGGATGCAGTTAGCCGGAGTGTCGGGTGAATTGAGCGTGCAGGCCAGAAATATCGGCGATGTCCGGTACGTCGCATTCACCGAGCCCGATCCGGGAGGGAACGCCTACCAGCCCGGCCCGGGCCGGGAATTCTTCCTCGGTGTAAATGTGGGATTGTGACGCCGGCGAGGGATACCGGACGGCGTGCCGGTCATGAAAACGACAGCGGACACCGTGCGCCTTCCCGGTGTCCGCTGAATTTCGTGCTGAGCTGTAACGGGGAATCCGGACCTACTTCAAGCCCCGCTTTTTCTTCTCGATGAAGACCTGCGCATCCACGGGTGCCGCGCAGATCGGACAGACGTAGTGGCGGGTGGTCTCATTGAAATCCGCCTCGCGCGTCTGCTTGCAGTTCGGGCACCGGACCGTGAGCGGCCTCGGCTCTTCAGGTTTTGCCATGGTCCCTCTCGCTCAGGCTCGCGGATCTACTTCATCCCTTTTTTCGCGGCTTCCGCCTGCTCCGCGGCCGTCCAGGGGGGGACGATGCCGTTGACGCGGGCGTAGGCGATGGACTGCCCGAGGTGCTCGTGCAGGTGGGCGATTGCCGTGACCAGGACGTTGCGGTACGTCGTCGTGCTGCCGAACATCTTCGTGGTCTTGTCCAGGTCCTTGTCGGAAAGTCCGAGGACCGCGTTGCGGAAGTGGTCGAACGAGGGCTTGAACTTCGCTGCGATCTCAGACTTGTCGGTCATGGTCTTTTCCATATCCGGGTCCATTTTCATCGGCGGCTTCACCCCCAGAAAACTCATGAAGAGGTAGTTGGCGCCGATAATGTGCACGTACACTTCGCTGACCGAACGGACGCCCTCTCCCGGTCGCCACGAGTACTTCTCCGCGGGCATCGCCGAAGCGAGGTCTTCAATCCTCTTTTCGGCGAAGTTGATCTGCCCCAGGAGCTCCGCCCGGAATCCCGATTTGGGCTCGGGGGGGGCGCTTGCGGGTTTTGGTTCGCCCGCCAGGGCGATCATCGCCCCTGAAATGACACAGAGGGCGGCGAGCCCGAAGCGGTTGAAAAGTCCAGCCATAGATACCTCCAGGATGTGTGGTGATGGTGTATGAGTTAGCAGGTACGTGATGGCGGATCCGTGGTTGATACGAACACTGATGGGTGACTATAAAGATAGGTAATCCGGGGCACAATGTCATCACCCTCCGTTGATTCTCATGACATATCGGTCCATGTTACATGCAGATACTCATTCCGGACGACCTTCCGGTGAAATGCTTGAATCTGACGGCAGGAGCGCTTGCGGCGGTCTGTTGCCTGGCGACGGGAGCCAGTATCTGCAGGCAAACATCGCGAACAATATCAACAGCCCGGACGAGTTCCATTTCCCCTTCTTCATCATACTCAACCTTGCGGTGGGGGGGACCTGGTCCGGGAACCCGGACGGGACCACGCACTTTCCGGACACGATGTTCGTTGATTACGTCAGGGTCTACCAGTCCACCACTGTGCTCGGCGAGCAGGGAGAGCGTCAGGCCCCCGAACGGATTCTCCTTCTTCAGGATTACCCGAACCCGTTTAACCCGACGACGGTGATACGCTGCGGGATCTCCCGGCGTGCGGCCGTGAAGCTCACACTTTACAATACGCTGGGACAGGTGGCCGCTGAGATCAACGAGGGGGAAAAGGAGGCGGGATACTACCAGGTGAGGGTGGACGCAAAAGGGCTGCCAAGCGGCGTGTATTTCTACAGATTGAATGCCGGTGAGTATGTCGAGACGCGCCGCATGATCCTCGTCCGTTAGATTCCCGCGGCAGGGGACCGGTCGTCAACGTGCCAGATTGTGCTTGATTTTCGTATTTCCTGCCATTATTATTGCACTGTAGTTTCCGGGACACCCCAACCATACTCCCCGGTCACGGCGCATGTTCAGATTTGCGAGGTCCGGTTCCGTCCGTTTTCAAATTCTCTCCTGGCTTTTCGTCGCCACCCTTTTCTGTGACGGGGCTAACCTGGATGACCTTCTCGGGGGGAGGTGGGTTGTTCATGATGATTGCGAAATCCCCGGGCCTTGCACCGGGGGGGTGTCCGGTCTCTCCGTTCCCGTCGCCGCCGGGGCGCACGACCTGACCGGATTTGCTCAGTCAACTGGCATCTCCCCGGCTCACCTCTCGAAGGTTCTGATCGTCATCGATCAGGACAGCCCGTCGCCTGAAGCGGACGGCAGAACCGGTCAATGCAAGCCCGTCCCCCCGTTGCCTGAGACCCGGTCGGAGCTGCACGATGGACTTCACGCCGCGGGTCTCCTCCACATACGCCTCCGCAGCATCCAGATTTAGCCCCTTCGGGGTCGCCTCAATCCGGGTTATCGCGTTCATCCGCCTGCTGCACGCGGATGGCCGGGCCCGGAGTCTGCATTCCCAGCAAGCAACACGTTCACACCCACTCACACACAGGAGGTCTGCAATGCGACACATCTCACTCTACCTTTGCGTGCTCGCTCTCTGCACCGCGTTCGCCTTCGCGCAGGATCCGAACATGGCACCACAGGGAACCCCGAAGACACCGGAGATCCACAAGCGCCAGATGAACCAGCGTGCAAGAATCCGCCAGGGGGTAAAGAGCGGCGAGCTGACAAAGAAAGAAGCGAAGAATCTCCGGCAGGAGCAGAAAACGATCAAGGCGGAGAAGAGGATAGCCAAAGCGGACGGGAAGGTAACGCCCGCCGAGCGCGCCGAGATCCGGAAAGACCAGAATAAGGCGAGCAAGGACATCTATCGGAAGAAACACAACATGCGGACGCAGCCAGACCAGCCGTCGAAGTAGTCCGCCGATGCGATCTCAAGACCCGGGGACTCCGCTCATGTATCGTCTCTACCCCGTGCTGATGCTTTTCCTCATTTCCTCCGGCGGGTTCGCCGGAGGAAGTGAGGCCTTCCGGCGGCATGCCGGAGCCCCGGCTGCCGGCGTCCCGAGCCCGGCGGGGATCTACGTCCTCGATGATGCTTCCAACGAGAAGCCCACGGCGCAACTGTACGCGCCGGGGCTGTTCACATCGGAGGCCTACAGGAACGACGTCACGGGGCATGCCATATTCGTTCCCATAACGAAGATCCTTCCTGTTGTGACGACATGGGGGGAGTTTGCCTGGGACTGGAGATTCCTTGACACGCTCGTCCAGCTTGCCGTCACCAACGGGAAGAAGTTCTCCATTGAGCTTGAGACCGGCTACCAGAGCTCGACCACCTACCTTCAGTCTCTCCCTGCGGGCTTTCTTGCGGCTGCGGGCCCGGGGAGCGCCCCGCTCTTTGACGTGTGGACGACGGGCGGTGCGGCCGGACGCTGCATCAGCGCGTATGTCCTCCTCCCCTGGGTCCCGCAGGTCCGGCAGTTCTGGGCCGCGGCCGCAGGTGCGCTCGCCGCACATCTCAGGCAGTCGGGTGCCTACGACCTGCTGACGCTGGTGCATATTCCGGGGCTGAGCGTCTACGACGAGGAGATCCGGCTGCCGACGGGAATCCCGAAGCCCACGACCGCCGACACGCTCCCGTGTCCTGACGGTCGCCGCGCCTACACGGCGGTGATCGACGATGCGGACACCGCGCGGTGGCGGGGGCTCGGGTATTCGGACACGGCGGCCATCAACGGCTTTTCCGCGATCGCGAAGGCGTTTGCGGATTCCTTTCCCGACCGGGTCCTCGCACTCAGCCTGTTCCCTCCTGCCGTCAAAGGGATCGATTTTCCGAACCTCACGCGGGATTCGGTCGGGTACGTTGCTGCCCGGATCGTGAAGGAGGTGAGCGCGATCGCGCCGGGTCGTGTTCAGGTCCAGGCGGACGATCTCGACGGGAATTACGCGGAAGCGGAGGTCATGAGCCTTGCGCGGTTGAATGCGGATTCCGTCGGCTGGCAGACAAACAAGCACGGCGGATCCGGAGCGGGGTGCGACGGCGGCGGGACAGGTTCGTGCGGACAGGACGGCCCGGCGAGCCTCTACTACCAGATTCTCCAGAACGGGTCGGCCACGGGAGGCAGGTACATCGAGGTCTGGTCGGCGGACGTCGTCAGTTTTCCGGAGAGCTTCGCTGCGGCGAAATCCGCCGGCCTGTACGACCTGACCGGGATCGCCGCCGCGGCTTCGCCCCTGCCGTCCGGATTCGACCTGAAGCAGAATTATCCCAACCCGTTTAACCCGTCGACCTCGATCACCTACGATCTCCCCCGCAGCAGCGCCGTGTCGCTGAATGTGTATGACGTTCTCGGCAGAGAGGTCGCCTCGCTCGTTCACGGGGAAGTGGAGGCCGGAAGCCATACGGTTCGGTTTGACGCCCCGGGGCTTGCAAGCGGCGTGTATGCCTGCAGGCTTCAGGCCGGCGGGTACGTCCGCGTGCGCACGATGCTCCTCATCCGGTAA